>CAYTSZ010000156.1:0-5063 GCA_964440635.1 uncultured bacterium | reverse complement strand
TTCATTGATAAGTTCTTTTATCTTTATTACCAGTTTACCGCTGGCCTCTTCCCCCCGCTCCAGATCGGCGTGAATAAGAGGACCGAATCTGGTCCGGGAACTGAAAACGGTGCCTGTTTTGTGTTTTTCAATTTTCAAAGTGTTTTCAGGGCAGACATAAACACAGCTTCCGCAGCCCTCACATTTTATGGGATCAACATTTCCGCCGGAATCTATAGCGTTAAACCGGCATACGTCCGCACATTTACCGCAGTGGGAACATTTTTTTGTTTTCACAGCGATTGCCGAACCGATATAATCCTGTTGTTTTTCAACGGTGGGATTTAGAAGAACGGGCAAATTACTGGCATCGACATCACAGTCAGCCATTATTATTCGAGTCGACTGGAAAGCCAGGTTGGCCAGTGCGGCACAGATTGTTGTCTTGCCGGTGCCGCCTTTGCCGCTGATAACAACCAGTTTCTTCATTTTATCAACTCTTTGATTTTTGAATACATGGTTAAAAACTTTTTCTTCCACTCGGGTTTTTCTTTCACAAACGCAATCCCTTTTGAATAAAGCCGGGCTATCTGTTCGTCCTGGGGGATACGCAGTAAGACAGGTACTTTTTTAGTGCGACAGTAGTCCTCTGTATCTTTATCCGGTTCCCTGCCCGCCCGATTGATCACTACCGCTCCCGGTATATTTAAATCCTCAAGCATCTCCACTGATTTTTTAAGGTCATGAAATCCGAAAGGGGTTGGTTCAGTAACCAGAACACAAAAATCAACCCCCTCGAGGGCGGTCATTGAAGCACAATTGCAACCAGGGGGAACATCAAGAATATTTATAGCCTCCTGTGTCATTTTATTTTTAAGTTCTTCTATTACCGGCGATGCATGTGCTTCACCGGTAATCAATTTTCCTTGATAAAAATCTACTTCTCCTGTCCCTTTTTCTATTTTACCGGTTAACCTTTTTTCTTCAGTTATAGCTCCCTGAGGGCAGCCCATCGCGCATAATCCGCAGGAATGGCAGAGATCTTCCAGAAAGAGAATTTGGGCGGGAAGTTGAACCAGTGCGTTAAATTGACAGAGACGCGAGCATTCTCCGCAGAGATTACATTTCTCTGTATCGATCCGGGGATAAAAAACTCTTACCTCACCAGCCGGTTCTAATTGTAGATCCAGGAACAGATGACAGTTTGGTTCCTCCACATCACAATCGAAAAGAACTGCATCTTCAAGTGAAAGAGCCAGGTTGAGTGCAACCGTAGTTTTCCCGGTTCCCCCCTTCCCTCCGGCTATTGCAATTTTCATTTTTATTCTCTCTTTTCTTCAGTGATGTCCGCGGCAGGCTCCTTCTTCGGTGGCTTCATCAAGTTCGTCATTTTTCCAGGCTTCGAAAGTTTCCCGGGCAGTGCCGGAAGCTCCGGTGCAAACTCCTATTCCAAGCTGTTTAAACATAGCAACGGCCCTCCGGCCCAGGTTGGCGCAGAGAACTACGTCTACACCGGCATCTTCAAGCAATTCGGGGGGTTTACCGGAACCGCCGGTATGTTCGCTTGTATTGGCAATAGTCTCTGTTTCGCCGCTTTCAGAATCGAATAGTATAAAACCTGCTGCTCTGCCAAAATGAGGACTGACTTCGGATTCTGGTCCCTCTGTGTCGTTTACGGGAATAGCAATTTTCATCTATATCTCTCCTTTTTTAATCTGTGTTGTTTTCTTCTGTTCTGCTTGCCGGATGAATGCGCAGGATTTTCCCTTCTGTTAACGCCTGTCCGACTTTTTTCCGTGCCGCCCGCAATATCCGATGCAAAGTGGGCTGAGAAACGCCCATCATCTTAGCGGCATCCTGCTGGCTGTTGCCCTCGTGGTCGGTTAATCTGATTGCTTCCAGTTCTTCCCCTTTTAGCATGATCGTTCCGGTATCGGAAGTTTCCAGCGGACCAAAAAAATTCCATTCGGGAAGAACCTCTATATTTCTTCGGCCTCTCTGGCGGGGGGCCATATTAAAATCCCGTCCTTCTGCCGGCACCTGTAGATGGTGACTCAATAGCAGACAAACCACCAGAAATGAACTGTTTTACATTTTCCTCTACCGTCCCGGCCGATTTTTTATAAATATCAATATTGAGCTGCTGGAGGGCCATAAAAGAGGTGCTGCCGACCTTATCGGTAATTAATGCGTCAACCTCTTTTTCAGCTAAAATCTGGGCGGCCGAGGAACCCGCCCCCCGGGTCTGATCGCGGGCAGTGTTTTCAATCGTTTCATCGCTTGTGATTTGCTCACCTTCAACCTCTACTATTGTAAAATATTGACAGCGGCCAAAAACCGGACTGACGCGGGCATCCAAACCCCGAGCTCCGGCACTTAAAGCTATTTTCACAATAATCTCTCCTTTTTATTTTTTTATAGTTATGGGACAACCTCTATGAAAACTTTAATTAAAGCTAACTTAAGCGGCTTTTGATCGAAGACGCCATATCTCTCTGACTCATTCTCGCAGCCCTCCGGGCTGCTGTGAGGTATGGTGTCTCCTCCTCATCCGTTGAGTGAGGATGTGTCTTGTCTTGTTTTCGGATTTATACAGCCGTGGGCTGGCGCACAGGAAGTGCACCAATGGCTGTATACCTCGCATCCAGCCGGAGGCTGAGAGAGAATGAGAAAACAAGATATGATACATCCTCAATCTCATAACCGATCAATTCAGGCTGAACCTGCCCTGCTACCCGCGTCCACCGCCAAATCCTCGCCCACGACCGCCGGCACCTCCTGCGCCTCCCGCACCGCCGGCTCCTCCGCCCATTCCTCCTTGGGGCCGTCCGCCGGTCAGTCCTCCCTGATCCGGCCTCGGCATCTGCGGCGAACCGCCGGCATCTGCTTTACTTATCTCTTCAAGTTCACCTTTTTCAAATTTGATCGCAGCTTCTTTAGCGGTTATCCCGGAAGCAACCAGAGGTTTAATCCCGGATTCCCCGCAGACCGAATAGACATTGGGGCCAAAACTTCCGGCCACCACAGCCTCCACATTTTCTCGGGCTACCATTCCGGCGGCCTGAATACCCGCGCCCCGTTCGGCGGAAGCAAATTCATTCTGCAGAACTTTTTCCTCTTTTATTTCTCCGCCTTCCACCTCAATTATAGTGAAAGTCTGGCAACGACCGAACACAGGCGACACCTGGTCCTCACTACCACCCTTTACTGTAGCAATAGCAACTTTACTCATTATAATTACCTCCCGGTTTAATTTCTATGATTAACTTTTTTGCTCAACAAGATTTTTAACCTGTTGTTTCAACTCCGCAACTTCCGCCCGCAACTCACTTACTTCGTTTGAAGAAGAATTCACACCGGGTTCATCAGTGGCCGCAGAGACATTCTGCTGAAAATATTCACGAGCATCATCAAGCTGACCGGTCTGACTTAAATACTGCACCCCCGGTGGCATAGTTCCCCAACCTGGGCTGTAACCTCTACGAACCCAACCGGGCAGTCCTGTTTGATAATACATGTTACGATGTCCTCTTCCCATCGTTAACACCTCCAGAAAAGATTAACTTCAAAAAAACCGACCCGGTATCCGCTGATATTCCCTGCCAGAAATTAACCGACACCGGGCCGCTAATGAATATATATTCATTATAAAAGAACCCCGGTAAGGATGCAAGCGAAAAGAATTTGAAAAAACGTGAGACGTGATTAAGTGATGAGGGAACGGCTTGAAAAGTGAAGAAGTTAAGAAGTTAAGGAGTGAAGGAGTAACTTCAACGACAATCTGAACGGCGATGGAGAACGCAAAGGCGCAGATAAAATCAGCATCAAAGTCAACGGATATTTTGACAGGATTAACAGGATGGACAGGATGAAAACCAGAAACTGTATAGCGGTTTGTGTTTGTTAATTATGATTGGTAGATGCTTTGTTTTTTTGATCGGGGGAATTGGAAGCGGGAAAAATAGAATTAATTATATTTTTCCCGCTTCTAATCCCCGCTAACTGCTCGAATGAAATTCGAGCGGGCGCTGTTAACAGCGCTCAAAAAAATAAATAATTTGGGTGTTTTGGGGTGGAATTTATCCAGTTAATCCTGTAAATCCTGTCAAAAAAATGTTTCGAGGTTTTGATTTTTACTCTGTATTCCTCTGTATTCCTCTGTGCCCTCTGTGGTAAAAATGTTTTGAATTTGCCTTTGCTTCTGCCTTTCTCCGCGCCTTAGCGCGCTTCCCTATGGATGGGGTGATGCCGGGAAGCCCACGAAGGGGCGATAGCAGTGCTCTGCGTTAAAACAGCCTTTGACCTAGCATCTGGTTTTAACTATAAACTACGAACCATGAACTATAAACTGTGTTATTGATTCTTGATAATCTGCAGCATCTCTTCCCCCAGAGTTTCTCCGTGCCAGGGTAGAATATCGGGGAATTCAACCAGTTCTTCTATACTTTCGGGCGGACTTCCGGCTATTTCTGATATCGTGGCGTTTGTGGCTATGAACTCCGTTGGAATGTCAAACTTTTCGGCGGTTCTATTGCGCCATTTCCTGAGAGCCGTATACCGGGCCTTCTCCTCCCGTGATGGAGCCGAGCGTCGTTTTTTTGTTTTTGGTCGGGAGGGCACTTTTGAATCCAATGAATTTTTGATGACGTCGGCGATTTCCTTTCCATAACTTTTAGCCAGCCGGCGGGAAATACCCGAGATACTGCGCACTTCACCGGCGGTTTGTGGACGTTTTCTGGCCAGCCGGAGCAGTGCTCCGTTGGGAAGGATAGTAACCGCTGATTTATTCAGTTCTGTGCACAGTTTATGGCGCCAGAGAAAAAGCTCTGCCAGTGCAGCCTTACCGCGGTCGTCGAGTTTTTTGCTTCCATCTATTTTTCTCCACTCGTGGGGGTCAAACTCTTTGGCTTCATATTCCACGCTGCGCGCGACATGGTTGCATTTCTGCCGGAAAGCTTCCGCCCAGCCTTCCTCTTCGAGTTCTTTTGCAAATTTTTCCCGGAGATCGGCCAGGTAACGCACATCGTCCACTGCATACTGCCGGGCTTTTCGGGGGATGGGTCTTTTTGTCCAGTCAAAACGGG
>CAYTSZ010000155.1:1994-5097 GCA_964440635.1 uncultured bacterium | reverse complement strand
AGAGACTCTCACAGAGTTAAATCAGCTTCGTAATAAGAGAAACAATATATTAAAAAACAGCCGCCGTTTGCGCCGTCAGATTCAAAAAAGTTTAAATCAACTTGAAGAAACAAAAAAAAGGCGCCAGAAGGTGCTGTCTGAGATCAGAAACCGCCGTGATTTTTATAAAAAGCGGATAGAAGAGCTTCAGCAGCGCCAGAATAAATTAAAAAACGTGGTGCTTGAATTGCAAAAAGAACAGACCATGACAAAGACCCGGCTTGAACGTCTCACACATGAATTTGCCAGGCAGGAGGGTAAATTACCCTGGCCGGTGGATAGCCGGAAAATACTGCGACCTTTCGGCCGCTGGCGGGAAGGTGAAATTGTTCATAAAAATGATGGTATAGATATTGAAGTCGTCGAAGGTGCTGAAGTCCGGGCGGTGGCCCCGGGAGATGTCATATTTGCCAGACCCTACCGGGGAATGGGCAAGGTGGTTATAATCCGGCACAATCAGTCCTTTATCACTCTTTACGGCTCACTGGTAGAAATTAATGTTAAAAGAGGAGATGAAGTGGGGTCGGGCAAAAAAATAGGTAAAGCCGGCCAGACCGTTGGCCTGCCGGAACCCCGGCTCTATTTCCAGATTTTTGAGGGGCGAAATATCCTGGATCCCACCAACTGGTTAAAATGAGAAAATCTCTTTATCTAATCTCCCCGCCGCGCGGGAATTTTCTGGCTGTTCTGCCTGAAGTGTTAAAAACAGGTGTTGGTTGGTTTCAATACCGGCGGGAAAACCTTTCCGACCGGGCGATGTTAGAGGAGATAATTCAGTTAAAAAGGATAACCGATCGTTTTCCCACAAAATTAATTATAAATGACCGCCCGGATCTTGCCCTGTCCGCCGGTGCGGATGGTGTTCACCTGGGCGTCGATGATCTGCCCCCGGAAGCAGTTAAAAAAGCCTGGCCGGATTTAATCGTTGGAGCAACCCGGCGAGCAAACGAGTCTACCCTCGCCGGCGTGGATTACTACGGCGTGGGACCTGTGTTCAGCCCGGTCAGTAAAAAATTAAATATCCAGCCCTGCGGTTGGTCCGGCATCGACTCATTTCTTAAGAAAACAAAAAAACCGGTTTTTGCCATAGGCGGCCTGACCCCCGAAAGAATAAAGCAGGCTCCCTCCAACCTCGCCGGCGTGGTCGCAGTAAGCGCCGTCTGGAATGCTGATGCCCCTCCAAAAGCTACCCGCGAGCTGTTAAATATACTTAGCAAATAGTTTGATAAGTAAGATAATCAATCCTCCCCTTTATCACTTAACAGCAAACGGAAAAGCCCGGGCTTTAAACTCCCGTTGGGCTGACGCAAAACTTTCTTCTGCTCGGTCCCACCATTTTTTGACGATTTCTTCCCGGCCGTTTTTGTTCAAATTAAAATTCCTTCCCGCTTGATTTCACGACTGATCGGAAGAAAACTAAATTCTCCCTGTTTCCAGTTTTCCCGGTACACAACTGTCGTGCTAATATTTGTCCCGTATTTCAAATTTACCTCGAATGCAATATCAGTTATCAAATGTCGTTCTTTTCGTTCAAGAAACCGGGACGTAATCACAAGAACATCCAGGTCTGACTCCTCGGAGGCCTGCCCCCGAGCATAAGAACCAAATAAATAAATTTCCTCAATTTCAAATTGATTTTGGACCCGCTCTTTAAATTTTTCCAGAGCATAGTTCTGAGTGTCAGTAAGATTATCGTCAATAAATACCATTAATAACCAGCCGTCCTCAATTTGAAATCAATCGAATGTTTCCACAGACCAAAAGTGGAAAATTTAAAATTATCCTTCTCAATAATAACTTGTATCAGCCGCTTGAAGCAAGAGGGATAGAGCGGGGTACTTGGCGCGGGGCGTAGGGAGTGTGGTGTGGGGCAAAAAGGCAAACTTCATAAAACATTGAGCTGGCGCAAAGGCACAAAGAGACTTACGTGTGTCCTGCAGGTGCAGCCCGGTGCCACCGGGCGATGCTGCTCAAACAGGTGTATGAAGTAGATTCGCTAAAGTGTGACCAACTGGAAGGAAGGAAATGTCCTGGGGAGCATGGATGCTGCAGGAAGGACCCCAAATGCGGAGGCAATATTGGTTCCTTCTTCTGATGACCAATCACGTTACTTGCTTTTGCGGATAGGCGAGACGGCGCTGGGAGAGATAATGAAGACGGCTCATTCAAAATATGCCGGGGATTTCAACGCTTCCCGGGGCACAGACGGCCACGTAACCCGGTGCCGGCGAACAAAAGCAGAGATTGCCGCTGAAGTTGCGAAAGAAGCGGACCTGGAGGTAGAAGAGCTAACGG
Source organism: uncultured bacterium (assembly GCA_964440635.1). GTDB lineage: Bacteria > T1Sed10-126 > T1Sed10-126 > T1Sed10-126 > T1Sed10-126 > CAYTSZ01. The sequence continues at coordinate 2,763 of CAYTSZ010000155.1, read as the reverse complement.
GACCAAGCCGGGCCCGGGATATAAGTGGGCCGAGGAGCAAAGCGATGGCATTGATGTATGAGGGGGTTACGGAACCAGCGAAATTGCCCGTTATTTCAACCGAACACCGGCCGCAGTAACCCCGGCATGCAAGAAATTGAAAGAAGTTGACGAATAACTTAAAAACTTGTACTTTAAATGGTGGTTGATAAGTTTTTGAAGGGATGAGTGAATATGACAGATCCTCGAGAGTCTCTGGAAAATTTGCTCCGGCATGTTGACGTAGAGATAAACGGTGATAAATCATGGGATCCTCAGATTCATCGCCATGATTTTTATTCAACTGTTCTCGGTGGGGGTTCGTTGGTCCTGGGGAAAACTTATATGGACGGTTGGTGGGATTGTGAACGGCTTGATCAATTCTTTTATAAAATTCTTAACGCCCACCTTGAAGAAAAAGTAAAAAACTCCTGGTATATTATTTTTCAGCATCTCCGGGCCAAGTTTTTCAATCTACAATCTCAAGGCAGGGCTTCTATTGTGGGCGAGGAGCATTATGATGTCGGAAACGATCTATTTCAAGAGATGCTTGACGAGCGCATGGTTTATAGTTGTGGCTACTGGCGCCGGGCAGACAACCTGGATGATGCCCAGGTGGATAAACTGGAGCTTATTTGCCGTAAACTTTACCTTGAACCGGGGATGAAAATTCTGGATATTGGCTGCGGTTGGGGGAGTTTTGCTGAATATGCTGCTGAAAATTATGATGTTGAAGTGGTGGGGATAACAA
>CAYTSZ010000155.1:0-1984 GCA_964440635.1 uncultured bacterium | reverse complement strand
CAGGTAAAACTGGCTACTGAGCGCTGTCGGGATCTTTCGGTGGAAATAAGGTATCAGGATTATCGCGAGCTTGAGGAAAAGTTTGATCGGATTGTTTCGATTGGAATGTTTGAACACGTTGGTTACAAAAATTATGAAGATTATATGCGGGCGGTTAATCGCTGCCTGTCACCGGATGGACTTTTTCTGCTGCATACCATTGGTAATCACAACGAATCAATCACCACGGATCCCTGGATTGATAAATATATTTTTCCCAACGGGATGATCCCAACGGCTTCCCAGGTGGTGAAGCCAGTTGAAGAGTATTTTATTATCGAGGACTGGCATAATTTTGGTCCGGATTATTATAAAACATTAATGAGCTGGTATGAAAATTTCCGGTCCGCCTGGGATGAATTGTCGAACAATTATAGCGAGAAATTTTATCGGATGTGGACTTATTATCTCCAGATGACTGCCGGCAGTTTTCGGGCCCGAAAAAACAACGTCTGGCAGATAGTCCTTTCTCCCACCGGAGTTGATAGAGAGTATCGCAGTGTACGTTAATAGTCTGGCAGGATTAAACGGTTTTCCTTATTTCGTCTTTTTTCATCTCGAACATGTCAAAAAACCCGTCCAGAGAGCTAATTTTATAAAGCAGTTGTTTTCTCTCTTATTAAAAGAACATGGAAATAGCCATCAATATAATAATTACAACAAAAAGCGGCCCATAAATCTTATCTAATTTTTTCTTGTTGATCCGTCTGCCCAATACAGGTCCCAGCATTCCACCGGTTATAGTGCCGGAAGCAAGCAGGAACACAAGAAGCCAATTCAAGTTTCCAACAGCACTATGGCTGACTACTCCTGCGACAGCTATGAAAAACAGTATCATGATTGATGTGCCAACTATCTCTAAAGAGGAAAGGCCCAAGCTGTACAGCCCCGCAAGAATTGGAGGTGTACCACTTACTCCCAGCATACCTGACATTAGCCCGCCAAGTAGCCCGAACACCAGCCCCTTTATTATAGAAAACCATGAAACAGGATTAATTTCATTCGTATCGGGTTCTTCAATCTGTCCGTTTTTCACCATTTCTTCTTGGCGCTGTTTTTTCTTTCGTGAAATAATCATTCCCGCTCCCATGATTAGAAGAAAGATCCCGAATATTATTTTAAGAATTTTTACCGGAATAATTGTGACAAGGTAGGAGCCTGCTACTACTCCAACAATTCCGCCTGCGACAAGTATAAAACCAGTTTTCAGTTTTAAATTTTCTGCCCGGTAGTGGCTTATCGAAGCTGCCAGAGTTGTTGGTATGATTGTTGCTAAAGATATGGATACAGCCTGGTCCATTGATATACCAAACAGCCCTGTAAGCATTCCAACATAAAATATTCCGCCACCTCCACCTATTAAAGAAATTAGAAGCCCTATGACAAGTCCTGCCACAGGTAATAGATAAATTGGCAAATGCACTATATCATTCCTTGAAATCGCCAGCTAATTTTTCAAAGACTGGCAGCAAATTTTCATAGTTTTGAAACCGACACAGTAAGAAATACGAAAATCAAGTATAATTTTTCTGTCCTATTTTCCCACAGGAAAAATATTAAAATCGAGGCATGTTATTTTTAATGCAGTATTAGATATCCTGTTTTGCAGGCGATCTAACAGATGGCTGAAAAAAGTTTAGTCTTTCCGTGTCATAAGCGACAATTAAGTTTAACATTATCACGCTGAGAAGGCACTGAATAAGCCTCGGAGGTTTATATATAATAGGTAAAAAGTAGCAAAAACCCAGCCCGAATATACCTTGAATTTTTAGGTCGAAGTGACTATAATCGAGTTACAATGAATTGATTAAAAACAAATTCTTATATTACCTATGTTGAGTGATTCTTGATCGAAAACACTATATCTCTCTAACTCATTCTCTCCAGCATTCAGGTTACGTCTTGTAGAATGGTGTAAATTGCCTTTGTGTCCGAGCAGATAATT
>CAYTSZ010000154.1:0-5139 GCA_964440635.1 uncultured bacterium | reverse complement strand
TCGCTCAATTTAAGTATAAGTCTAACTGCTGAAAACTTTTTCTATTATAGATGATTTATTCTAATTTTTGAAATATCTGTCTGGAAAAGATATTACAGCAGCACACCCGCCATCCACTCTGTTAGTCAGAACATGAGAAAAAAAGAACAAAAGTCAGGTTTGAAATGAACGGGTTATTACTTATAGGACTGAAAATTTTCCAGCAGGATCTCCTCTATCTTTACCCGGTGGGAAAGGCCCAGCAAGTAAAGGACACAGCCGGCCACATCGGAGGACTCCATCATCCAGTCAGTGCCGCGTGGATTCCCGGATTGAAAATCAGTCGCCACGCTGGCCGGACAGACGGCGGTGACTTTCACATTATACTCGGCGGCTTCCCGGGCAAGAGTTTTAGTAAAACCAAGTGCACCCCATTTGGAAGCGCAGTAGGAAGCCCGGAGCTTAAAAGCTCGTTTACCGGCCTTGCTTATTATGGGGAGAATATAACCGGATTCGGATTCCTTCATCATCTCAAGTCCATTTTTTGCAGTGATGAATAAGCCGGTGAGATTGGTCTCAATATCACGGTTCCAGTCCTCAAGACTGGTTTCGCTGGCCGTGGCCAAAGTGGCGCGGCCGGCATTGGGAACACATATATCCAGCTTTCCGTATCTATCTTTTATCTCTTCAAATAGCTCCTCCTGCCGGGAGTTGTTGCGAACATCGACAGATTTATAGAAAGCACCTTCTGTATTTTCGTTTAAAGCGGCGCATGTTTCGGCCAGTGTTTCCTCATCGCGCCCGCAAATAGCCACCCTTGCTCCCGCCGCGCTCAATGCTATTGCTATGCCTTTCCCTATCCCCCGGTTACCACCGGTCACCAGCGCTGTTTTTCCCGTCAGATCGACTGTAGTCATTATTGGCTTCACTCCCTGTAATTAGTTTAGATTGAATATACATCTTAACAGCAGGATACCAACCGGCAAAGCGTGTCGGGAGGAATAAAAATTAATTGAAAACAAAAGAATTTCCGTCGGGACTGAGTGTTACCTCTATTTTGTCACCGGACTGGTAATTATCCTCCAGCACCTCGAGGGCGAGGGGGTCTATTATTTCGTTCTGGATTGTCCGCTTCAGGGGCCGGGCTCCATAGACGGGGTCATAACCCTTTTCGGCCAGCAGATTTTTGGCGTCATCGCTTATTTCGATCGAAAGTCCCTGTTCGGTCAACCGGGGCATCAGGCGGCGAAGCTGGATTTCTACTATCTGACGCAGATCCTCCATACTCAAACTGTGAAAAATAATAGTTTCGTCGACACGGTTTAAAAATTCCGGACGAAAATTATCCCGCATCGACCGGCGAACTTTATCCTCCATTTCCCTGTATTCGCTACTTTCCTCGGGCAACCGGGGGTTTTTCTCAAAAGCCTCCTGAATGTACTGACTTCCAATATTTGAAGTCATGATCAGCACAGTGTTACGAAAATCAACCGTCCTGCCCTGACCGTCGGTAAGCCGGCCATCGTCAAGGATCTGGAGCATGGAATTGAAAACATCCCGGTGCGCTTTTTCTATTTCATCAAAAAGGATCACAGAATAAGGTTTGCGGCGCACCTGTTCGGTCAGGTATCCACCCTCTTCATAACCTACATATCCGGGAGGGGCACCGATAAAACGGGCGACGGAATGTTTTTCCATAAACTCACTCATATCAACCCGGATCATATTATCCTCGTCATCAAAAAGAAACTCGGCCAGCGAGCGGGCCAGCTCGGTCTTACCCACTCCGGTGGGGCCCATGAAAATAAAAGAACCTATTGGCCGACCCGGATCCTGCAGACCACTTCGGGCCCGGCGAACCGCATCCGAAACGGCCTTCACCGCTTCCTGCTGGCCGACCACCCTCTGGCGGAGGCGCTCTTCCATATTTAGAAGTTTTTCCTTCTCACCCTCCAGCAGACGGCTGACCGGAATACCCGTCCAGCGGGCAACAATGCGGGCGATATCATCTTCGGTCACCTCTTCTTTTAACATCCTCTGGCCTTCCTGAAGTTCCGCCAGGTCCTCCTCGGCGGCTTCAAGTTTTTGCTGCAGCTCGGGAAGCTCGCCATATTGAATCTGGCTGGCCTCTTCCAGATTACCGCTCCTCTGAGCTTTCTGCTGGCGTATTCGGGCCTCTTCTATATCCTCCTGGATAGAACGGAGGCGGTCGAGAATCTGTTTTTCATTCTGCCATTTAGTTTTGAATTCCGATCTTTTCTCCTCCAGGTCGGCAAGCTCCTTTTTTACACCCTCGAGCCGTTTTTTGGAATCCGGATCAGTTTCCTTACTGAGTGCCTGTTTTTCCATCTCAAGCTGCATTATTTCCCGCTCGAGCCGATCCAGCTCAGCCGGCATACTATCCATCTCAATCCTCAGGGCCGAGGCGGCCTCGTCCATAAGATCAATCGCTTTATCGGGCAAAAATCTGTCCCCGATATAACGAGCGGACAAACGGGCGGCGGCGACCAGGGCGGAATCCTGTATTTTTACCCCGTGGTGAACCTCGTATCTTTCCCGCAGACCGCGCAGAATTGAAATCGCATCCTCCACGCTCGGCTCCTCAACCAGCACCTGCTGGAAACGTCTTTCAAGGGCGGGATCTTTTTCCACGTGTTTCTTGTATTCATCGAGAGTTGTGGCACCTATTGCCCGCAGTTCTCCCCGGGCCAGCGGAGGTTTTAGCATATTGGAGGCGTCCACCGAACCTTCGGCCGCTCCTGCTCCGACCACGGTATGCATCTCATCAATAAACAAAATAATCTCCCCTTCTGATTCCACAACCTCTTTCATAAAAGCTTTAAGCCGGTCTTCAAACTCTCCCCTGTATTTGGCTCCGGCAACCATTGCGCTGACATCAAGTTCGATCAATCGCTTGTTTTCAAGTCCACGGGGAACATCGGATTCCACAATCCTGCGGGCCAGCCCTTCAACTATGGCGGTTTTACCCACACCGGGTTCACCTATTAAAACCGGATTGTTTTTAGTTCGCCGGGTTAAAATCTGCATCAGCCGGCGAATTTCTTCATCCCGCCCGATCACCGGATCAATTTTTTCCTGCCGGGCAAGCTGTGTGATATCGCGCCCGTATTTTTCAAGAACTTCATATTTTTCCTCGGGATTCTGGTCGGTGACGGTCTGGGAACCGCGTATTGTTTTCAAACTCTCCAGCACACGGTTTCTGTCCAGACCCCGGGCGGAAAGCAAACTGGCTGCAAAAGAATCTCCAACTTCAAGCAAAGCCAGCAAAAAATGCTCGGTGCTGATATATTCATCTCCGAGCTGACTGGCCTCGCGGTCGGCGGCATCAAAAAGTTTTTTTAGATCCTGTGAAGGATAAATATCGGTTGAAGTCATACCGCTGACGCTGGGCTGATTATCCAGATGTTCCCGTAGACGAGCGACAATACTGTCGGAGGAAACACCAAGCCGTTTTAAAAGTGAGGGAATAACCCCCTCTTTTTGTTCCAGTAAAGACAGTAATAGATGTTCTACTTTAAGTTCGGAATGATTATAACCGGCCGCTAATTTCTGGGCCTCCACAAGTGCTTCCCGGGCCCTGGTTGTGAATTTCTCCTGCTGCATATTTTTTCCTCCTCTGTTTTTTTAACTGTGACTCTGGCCTATTATAACTACTGCTATTGATTAATTATTCCAGAACTTTGAAACAAAAAAATCAGGAAGAACAGCTCGATGCTGCACGGCTGACTTTATCAAGCAACCGCAGGGCCGGCTGATAACCGGTGGAACGCAGATTCTCAATTTCGCGGCCCTCACAATCCAGAAATATAAAGGTGGGGACCCCGCGAACATCTTTTTCTATTAACCATTTTTCAAGCCGGGGACCGGGCTGATCGGTCAAATCAATTTTTACGGTTTTTAATTCTGAAAGTTGATCCCGGACATCTTCGCGGGCATAGACATTTCTCTCCATCTGCCGGCAGGGCAAACACCAGTCGGCACGAATATAGATAAGTGCGGGATGATCAGAACGGGAACCGGTTAGATATTTTTTTGCAGATATCCAGTCAAACTCGTCCATTTCAACAGAGGGCTGAAAGAATACAAACAGCAAAATCCCGGCCAGCAGAAAAACAATTATAGTTCTCAAGACAAAATATAAGTTTCGATCCGGGCGATGCCTTATCGATAGACCCAGAGCGGCAAGCAGAAGCAACAACCCCAGCAAAAGGTTATAGGTTAACACCCCCAGCAGAGGGCTGAGAAAATAAAGGGCAAGTCCCAGGAGAACAAAGCCGAAAAATTCCTCCATCCAGCCCATCCAGCGGCCCGAACCGGGCAGCAAAGCCAGCAGAGGAGAATAAATAGCGAGAAAAAGATACGGCAACCCCAGACCGGCAGCAAGAAAAAAGAAATACATACTCCCCCGGATTATATCACCACTGTCGGCCACAAAAGTAATCAGAGCAACCACCGGAGGACCCACGCAGGGGGCGGCCACCAGCCCCATTGTCAATCCCAGTCCAAAGCTGCCCAGTCTGTCCCCTATTTTTTGCGGCAACCCACCCAGGCTACAAAAAGAACCCGGATTTATAAATTTGAACATGCTGAGGGCCAGTAATAACATCAACAGAGCCATTCCCACCTGAACTACAGAATGCTGGAAAAAGGTACCAAAAATCATCCCCGTGTAACCGGCCAGCAGACCAACGGCGGTATAAAAAATTATAAGTCCGAGGAAAAACAACCCTCCGTTTATAAATCGAACAGAAAAATCCTCTTCACGACTGGAACCAAAATAACCGACCGTGACCGGGAGCAAAGGATAAACACAGGGTGTCAGATTCAAACTGATACCAAGAAAAAACAAAATTCCACAGGCCAGGATAATATTGCCGGAAAGAAGATGGGAAAAATCAATCCCCCACTGACTTGAAGCAGCATATACCGGCTGGCGGAAAAATGACGCTGTAAAGACAATCAAGAAAAATATATAGCGATTTTTTTTAGTAAACATATTTTCACCCCTAAAAATATTTTCTTCTAAACGGTAACAAAAAAACATCGTTTTTTCAGTAACAACAACCAATCTGCTGACATACTTCGACCTAAATTGAGCGATTCTGAGCATGAGGATGTCTCACATCTTGTTTTCTCATT
>CAYTSZ010000153.1:0-5239 GCA_964440635.1 uncultured bacterium | reverse complement strand
TAACAAGCCCACGCAGTACAAGATCTTGACTTACTTTTTTCAGCGAGGGGCATAGGGTCAAAAACTGACTTGCCTGCCCTCCGGTTGCAACGACCATACAATCATCAGTTAAAGAAAATTTAGATTTTAATTCTAATATCACCCGTTCCACAGCACCGGCCAGACCATAAAATATACCGCTTTGCATTGCCTCGACCGTATCCGCGCAAACAAGCTCGGATGGACGTTTTGGTTCAAGTGCTGGCAGCCTGGCAGTTACCTGTGACAGTCCTGCCAGGCTCGCCTTAACTCCCGGCATAATTACTCCGCCTTGATAACGCCCCTCTCTATCAACGACTTCCGCTGTGGTCGCAGTACCAAAATCAACCACTATCCCCGTCCCGTAATTACGGTAAAAAGCAGAGGCACAGGCAATCCGGTCCGCTCCGACTGATTCCGGATTTTTTACCGCAACATTTACAGGGGCAAACTGCCAGGGGGGAGATAAAAACCAGGCTGAAAAATCAAGTTCTTGCTGCGCCATCTTTTTAATTTTTTCGTCCAACTCCGGCACTACAGAAGCAACCAGAAGTTCCCCGGCGGCCGACAGTTCTCCACCACTGACTTCCAGCCAGCTCTGCCAGAGTTCTGAAACGGACAACCGCGGGGCAGTATCCACAATCCAGGACTTCACTACCCGATTTCCCTCCACCCGGCCTAATTTTGTGGAGGAGTTTCCAACATCAACAACAAACTTCATCAAAAAATCTCCACCATTTTACTGTTATTTATAGTTTTTTACTTCTCACTCAACAGTTATTAGCCAGCTTTCGTCAACCCCCCGGCTAAACCGCCTGATTTAATACTGGAGCAAACCAGAGTCCAACAAATTTTTTTAATAATAAGTCCACTCCAAAAACTTTCCCCCCTTGACGGGGGGAAACACAAAGGGGGGTGTATTGGTGATTCAAAGCCATCTTCCCCCTCACCCAACCCTCTCCCACCAGGGGAGAGGGCTTTTTGGAGTGGACTCAATAATTTATATATTCTTTAGCGGAAGGGCTACTCTTGAGATGAATCAGGCTGTAGTAATCACAAGCCCCATAAGCAATCAGATGTATTCGTCCAGATGCTCCCTAATTCTATCGGAAGGCACAGAGCCGACAAGCTGATCCACCCGGCTCCCGTCCTTAAAAATCAAAAGAGTGGGTATACTGCGGATACCAAACTGACCGGCCAGTTCCTGGTTTTCATCCACATCAACCTTTACAACTTTAACCTTCCCTTCATACTCGCCGGAAATCTCATCAATCCGGGGGGCAAGCTGCTGACAGGGTCCACACCATTCAGCCCAGAAATCCACCAAAACCGGTATATTCGATTCCTCTACTTCGGTTTTGAAATTATCAATTGTGACTTCTTTGGCTGAACTCATTGGTGTAAACCTCCATAAACATTATTTTTAAGCTTTAATATTCCGAAACTGCGCTTCATATTCAGGCAGGAAGACAAATATATAGCTGCAGACCAATAATAATTTTAACTAAATAAATAAATTGAACTAATTATAATAAAAACACCACCAGGAGTCAAGGGATCTGAAAAACACACAGAACCTCCAACAACTCCGTCACTCCCGTCCAGCACCCTCCCCTGTCATTGCCGGGCTTGACCCGGCAATCCATTTTGAAGTTGACGTTAATTATAATAAACGCCAGTAATTCAAAATCAGATTGGATTCCGGGGTCAGGCCCCGGAATGACGGCTAAAAACAGAATGTCATTCCCGTCCTGGATTCAATTGGAGAACTACTGAAAAGCCACCGGGTTTCCGCATTCTTCTGAAGCCGTAACCGGTATTCAAGTATTTTAAGCAATAACTTAATTTTACAACTGATTGAGAATTTCTTGATAATCCGGCTCCTCGGTCAGCTCTTCAACAACTTCAATATATTTAATTCTCCTGTCGGTATCAATAAGAAAAACAGCGCGGCTGCAAAGACCCAGTTCGCGTACAAGCAGGCCATAGTTAAGTGCAAACTCTTTCCCGTTTATATCCGAACAAGTATCTATATCTAAAGAATTTTCGCTACAAAAACGTTCCTGGGCGAAAGGGGTGTCACAGCTTATCGTTACAAAGTTAACTGCGGTTTCCTGTCCCTGCAGTTCCTCATTGAATGTTCTTGTCTGCAGACTGCAAACAGAAGTGTCCAGGGAAGGCACGCCGCTTATCAACAGCGGCTTATCCAGCATATCCAACAGGCTCACCGGGCTTACGTCCTGACTTAGAACCGTAAAATCAGGGGCAACATCTCCGACCTGCAGCCGCCGGCCGTCCAGATGAAGTTTATCCCCCTCCATGGTAACAACCCTCTCACCGGGTTCCACAAAAGGATTTTCGAACTCTGGTTTTTCCCGCGAAGAGAATTCGTCGTAAGAGACAAAATCTCTGGCTGATTTTCGATCGTTGCGGGGCAAAAGGTTTTTTTCTTCATCAAACTTGCCCAGCGAAATCAGCATCGGAATAATATATTTATCCGGAATCCCAAACTCTTCTTTGACATCATCCGGATTAAACCCAATCATTGGATGGGTATCCCAGCCCAGTGCCTTTGCGCTGTACATCAAGGACATCGCAAACAGGGAGGTGTTTTTAACCGCATAACGATCAGGTTTTTCAAGGCCTGAATAAATATCTACACTCTGGTTAATAAAATCTTCCAGTCCCTCTTCGGCCATATAACCCTTTTCAACAAAACTCCGGTAGGCAGGGTTATCGGCTTTATAGCCCTCCGTATCAGCAAGCATAATTAAAGTCACCGAGGCTTCGGTTACTTTCGGCTGATCAAACGCGCACTCCCGGAGACGCTGTTTGGCCTCCGGTTCTTTAACGGCAACAATATCCCAGGGTTGAGTATTGTAACCCGACGGAGCCAGGGCCGCCAGGTTAATTATCTCCTCAAGCTCGCTTTCAGTTATATCCACATCAGAATCAAAAAAATTGACCGACCGCCGTTTCACTATGTTTTCAATAACATTCAAAATAAAAACCTCCCGAAAATATAATTAATCTTTAAACCCGAAAATTAAAACAATCTTAATTACCCGTCATTCCGGCCCCTGACGCACACGGATGTGCTAATGCTGCAAACACAAGGATGTGTAAGAACAGTGCGAGCCGGAATCCATGTTGACTTTATGGTTTTCAACTATCAACTAGTTTCATCCTTATTCATCCATATGTACATCCATCTGCGGAAATGGAATTTCTATCCCGTTTTCATTTAATATCTCATAAATAGAATAATTAAGTTCACTTTTCACGCTCGGGCGCAGTCGCGGGAAACTAACCCAGGCGCGAAGTTCAAAATTAAGTGAAGAATCCCCAAATCCCAGAAACAACACAGCGGGGGCGGGGTCTTCCAGCACCCGGGCATTATCGCGGGCCACCTCAAGTAATAGTTCTTCCACCTGCCGGGCGTCCGTCCCGTAGGCCACACCGATCGGTACTCTGATCCTGATTTTTTCCTCACCATGCGACCAGTTGATCACATTTTCTTCCACAAAAGTTGAGTTCGGAATAATAATATCAATATTATCCAGCGTATTTACGCGCGTAAAACGAAGTTTTATCGCCGATACCGTACCTATGTCATCGCCAACCGTGACCATATCTCCGACTTTTATCGGTCTTTCCAGCAATAAAATAAGACCGCTAACAAAGTTAGCAGCGATATTCTGAAGTCCAAACCCAATCCCAACCCCCAGGAACCCGAACATAATCGCAAGACTCGACAGATCAAGCCCGATACTTTCCAGCCCCACCAGCACACCAATCACCAGGACAACATAATGCAAAATACGCTCCACCGCGTAATCAAGACCACCTTTAAAACGTTCGGCCAGACGCCGTCGAAAAACGGCACGCAAAATACGGGAAATAAACAACGTAACAAAAATAATAAAGATAAAAGCCACAAAACTAAGGATGGAAACCGGGTTTCCCTGCAACTGAAACAATGGAGTTTTTAATATTTCAAATATATGTATAACCTTAGCTGGGATAAAATTCATGTTTGAATTAACATCTCCCTGTGAAAATTATAATCGCCGACTGACTTTTACCATAGCAATTATTTATTATACGTAAAGAACTGGACAAGAAAACACTTATCCAGATAAAAACATATTTCAATTTGAATGTTTAAATAACAAAAGGTGGGCACAATTAACTGCTAAAAATCAAAACTGTCCTCTTCACTCCAGCGCGACATCTGGTAACCGCCATCCACGGCACGGACGGCCCAGTAGTATGAGCCGGAATCCAGATTATATAATACAGCTTCATTTTTTCCGGGATGGACCCTTCCCAGCAACTGATGATAATAACGGTGCGAATCGGCAGAACCGCTATTCACAATATCTCCGTCCCCCGGACCGGACCCAACCCTTATCAAATAGCTCAAAGATTTGCTCTCGGTTTCCCAGTCATCCGGAGCTTCCCATTTAAGAACAACCGAATCACCATAAACATTAACACCGATAATATTTGGTCGGGAGGGGCGACTGTTATCTCCCACATCGGTGCTATTTGCAAAAATAGCCAATCGCTGCTTCTCGCCATCAAAACCCAGAGCCGCCAGCCCCAGCCGATTTGTGGCAGCAAAATCAGCCCAGGCGGCATCCCCGCGCCAGACCCCCTCTTCTAACCCGAATGGTTCTGAGGTTCGCTTCAATTCACTTCCGGTATTTTCAAAGGTTACCAGCTTATTATTGCCATCGTTATCTCGCCCGCTAAGTAGCAGATCAATACGGCCATCATTATTATAATCCCCCGCCGAAACAGAAGCATAACGCAATCCCAACTGGCTGGATATCATCGCCGATCTATCAATGAACTGCTGTAAATCTGCGTCATACCCAATTAAATACAGTCTTGCCATTCCACCATTATCAAGCCCGCCAATCATCAATTCAATCGAACCATCCCCGGTTATATCCGCCCATTCAAGATCGCCCTGAGCGAGTCCTTCCAATCCCAGTGTATCGGCCAGATCAATAAATCCGGTATCATTATATACAGGTGTATCAGGCCCCATATTATTCATAATCAGGATCCTGTAATTAGAACTGTTATCCTGGCCCAGGGCGGCGAGATCAGGCCACCCGTCTTGATTATAATCACCTGCAGCCACTGCGGAAAAATTACTTAATCCAATACTATCGCCACTTGCATCGACCAGATTATTCGCATTAAATAC
>CAYTSZ010000152.1:0-5284 GCA_964440635.1 uncultured bacterium | reverse complement strand
AGAATTATTCTGAAAAAGGGAGAAGAAAAGTCAATTTCCACTCCCCAGGGAGAACTTCAGGTAAATATGGAAGACGGTCGGCTCTATTACAGACGCGAAACTGCCGGCGAACCGGATAACGAAATTGTAGAAAAGTCTTTTCTGCTGGGCCGCCAGAGCAAACAGATAACTCTGGCCTATCTTCCGGTTTACCCGGATCGTCCCCTGATTTTTCGATTAACCGATAATTTAACTGTCCCCCCCGGCGAAAAAGGTTTTTTCAGTCTGCAGTTTCAGATCGGGATCGGGCTGACAATATTAGAAACTGATACTCTGGTCGAAGAGATGCTGCCGAAACCAAGAAAGAATTCCTACTGGGGACCACCCACCGGCGGCATTCTGGCTTATCAATACAAAAGTCCCGTGGCGGAAAATGCACCGATGGTCGCCCATAATACCGGACCGTTAATTGCCGTTGTTCCGGTTAATTTTATAAATAACCGCGATATTGCTCAGGAAGTTACCCGCTGCCTGATTCCTCTGCGCGAACTGGATATTTACAAGACTCAGGAGGATGAGCTGGTTTTCGAGGCAGTTCAACTGATACAGCAGGAAGAAAACGACCAGGTACCCAAACCGTTAAAAAGACCACCACGGGGCTTCGGGCCGGATTTAAAAAGGCTTACTAAAGCTCCTAATAAACCACAATCGCTGCTGGAAAAAGTAAGCGTGTTCTCCGGCTGGCAGCAGCTCAGCGGGGTGTTTGTGGACAAATGAACTCACTGAACTCTATCTTTAGACCAATAACCCAAACCGTGGGTGAATGGCCCCTTCAGCAGATTATAATTATTTCACTGATAGCCGTGCTCGGGTTCCTGGTTGCAAAATTGATCTCTGCCATTGCCGGCAAACAGGTGGAAAAAAAGATGGATTCCACCTCGGGACTGATCGCACGAAAAGTCAGTTTTTACCTGCTCTTGCTTTTAGTTTTTGCCGTTATATTAAGAGAACTGGAGGTTAGTATCGGGGCTCTGGTCGCCGCGGGTGGTTTTTTGGGTCTGGCAATCGGATTCGCCGCCCAAACTTCCGTGTCCAATATAATAAGTGGGATTTTCCTGATTTCTGAACGACCTTTTAATGTGGGGGATGTTATAAAAATAGAGGGCAATGTGGGGATAGTTTTAAGTATTGATCTGCTTTCCACCAAACTGAGAAATTTTGAAAATCTTTTCTGGCGGGTCCCCAACGAAAAAGTACTCAAAAGTGATATAACAACTATAACCAAATACGATATTCGGCGCCTGGATATCGTGACTTCCATCAGCTACGACGATGATATTCGGAAAGCCCGCGATGTTCTACTGGAATGCGCGGATAATAATCATCTTGTTCTCGGCGATCCCGAACCCATCGTGCTTGTGACAAAAATGGGAGATTCGGGAATAGAACTTACTTTGCGCTGCTGGTTCTACAAAACTGATTATCTCGCTTTGTTGACCGAACTCACCCAGGAGGCGAAAATCGCCCTGGAAGATGCGGGCTGCACCATCCCCTTCCCGCACCGAACAGTGTATGTAAGAAATGAACAGGACTGGGAAAAAGCAGGTAAATTAGAAAAATAGCACAATCAAAAACTGCATCTTTTACAGTTTTCAGGGGATGCTTAAAGCTTTGCGCCCGCTGTTTCCCCCTTCATCAATAACCACTATTTCTATAAGATCTCCGCTGCTTGCAGCCGGATCTATAGTAACCAGAAATTTTTCCTTACGACTATCAAAAATACCGTCCACGGGACGCATCCGCTTCCAGGTGCCTCCATTCAAACGGTATTGGGCAAAAATTAACCTGCTGGACCCGTCGGCAGCTTTGAATTCCAGACCGGATTCGAGATCAATTTGAATATTTTTTACAACCGGGGCGGTATTATCCACCAGCAGCGGGCCAATTTTTCTACTAACAATGAAACTCTCTGCCGGGGGATTAACCATCTCATCGGATACTTCAAGTTTAATCTCATAATAACCATCGGCGAATTGATTGTCCTCCCAGGCAAATTTATTTTCCAGCAATTTTTCTGCTTCCGGAATTTGAACCCAGCGGGCAGTCCCCAGCGGGCGATAAAACAGGGAGGCGCTGAGACGATCTCCGTCCAGGTCCATCGCCTGCCAGCTTAACTCCCGACCGGAGGGGATCTCCTGCAGAGCATTCATTATTTCCCGGGGTAAACCACCCCGCTTGCTTTTTTCTTTGTTATTGGACTGCAGGATTTTATCCCGCAGATTTGATGGGGAGATTGAAAAGTCAACTATTTGCGGGCGCTGATTCGAGGTCCGGTAAGCAAGTTCAAATTTCTGGAGTTTTGCCTTCTCGTCTCCAAACCGCACCCGGAATTGAAAATATCTGGAGGCTTTAACATCCGATTCAAACGCTTCGCTATCCCTCCAATCGCTCCAATCAGTCCAGTAGGTATCCGGTTTTGAAGTTAAACCGCTTCTTAATTTAAACGCGACATTACCGCGGAAAAAAGCTTTTGTTCGTCCCCAGCGGGAAAGCAATCCCGCATCAAATATTTTCGAAGTGTATAAAGTTTTTTCGGGATCAAATTCCCGCCTCAAATATACTCTCCCACCCCGGGCGGTAGTCAAAGCCTGTAGATTCTCCCCCCCCACACTCAAACTGGTCACCTGCTCCTGGCCAGACTGCACATATACCGCCTGTACACCGTCCGCTCCGAGACGAAAAACCCTGCCGGGTTCACCGGCGGCCACCAGCAGATCTTCCCCCGCCACTGCCAGGTCATTAATAGAACCCTCCGAACGAGTATATAAAACGTTCAGCTCTTCTCCGGGTTTCATTTTTAACACGGCATTTCCTATCTTCCCGGCAAACATCTGTGATACTTTCGCCTGCCGCTCCTGCTCTTCCAGCGCCTTCTGAAGCTGCTCGGTCACGCTAGCTTCCTCGGGAGTTTTGCGGGGGGAAATGTTTTTCTCCGCAGAATCAATTTTATCAGCCGCATTACCCGCTGGCTGCGCGGTGGATTGTTCAACACCCTGCTGTAGCATTTTCTTCTCCAGCAGCCGGGCCAGGTCCTCACTTTCCTTTTTGGCGGGCGCCTGACGGCCGGCTTCACTGGTTCGATTGACCCCCAGGAAAAGATGGCTGCCATCGCTGGCAAGGGCATTTATTTCCGCTTCCGGAAAACTGTAGATTGCCTCGGAGACCCCATTGTTAATTTTAAATAATCCGCCGGCATCATCACCGGCGTAAAGTTCTTCTTGATGAATGGTCAGACTTAAAATATTTCTACCTTTCAAAGCGGCCAGTTTATTAAGATTCCCACCGGCCGACATATGGTAAATAACTCCGTCCGGCCCACCACCAATGTATAACCCGCTGTCTTTACTGTCAGCTATCATGGTAAACACATGACTGTCAGGTAGATCTGCAACTACCACAACTGTATCCTGATTGCTTTCATATCGATAAATTTTGCCCGAAGGCATCTCCGCAGCATAAAGCCGACCTCCTGATTCAGCAACGGACGTAAATCCCAGCTGGTCCGAACTAATAAGTTTTTTTATCGCCGGCTCCGATTCCTTGTTATTTTTGACTCTGTAAAGCGCTGAGGGACCCGATGTTCCAATTAAAGCCGTCCCGTCAGAAACCGCCACATCCCATAGAACCCGGGCTTCAAGCGAGATGTCTGTCGAACCCCAGGTCGGGATGATTTCTCCTTCTGAAGTAACTCCGGTCGCCTGAAACTCCCCCTCCAGGATCTCCTCGACGGTTCCCACCTGCCAGAGTTCAGTAACTGCCGTATACCCTCGCCCGGCACTGGTTATTACTATGAAAATAATTATCAGAATTCCTCTGAATAAATTTTTTGTTTCCATAATTTATCTCCTTGCTCCCACTGGAATGATTAACTGTTTACTCCCGGATAGAACCCAGTTTGTTTGATCTACTTTCTGTATAGTCGCCGGTAATATCTCCCACTGGCTTTTTTGGGCCAAAAACATACTGCGAACAAAACCCTCCGGCAGTTCTTCCAACCGGTGACCGGCTACGTTGAGTCCGGGTTCTGGATACTCAACCACAACAGCCAGACTGTTTTTCTTCTGGATTCTGTTTATCATCTCTATTAATTGTTTCAGGTTGTTGGGCCGGGGCATTTTTGCTGCCAGCCGGGGCGCCGGCTGAATGTTTATTCGGAGCGCACCGGCACTAATATCTTCGGGGATAATAAAATCGTAACTCAAAACTTCCCGTTTTTCTCGAAAAGGTTCAAGTTCAACATAAACTTTAACCTTATCTCCGGGCCGCAGACGACGCTGAGACAGCCAGGCATCTCTTATCTGAGCCCTCTGGACGCCCTTTTCGGCTTCGATCGAAATATCAACTTTTTCCACATTAATCTCTTCGAATTCATTTTCCCATAATTGCGCGATTCTCATGAAACTCCAGGGATCAAATGTCTGCTGCGAGCTGACAACGGTCGAATAGAGAACTTCAGGCTGATCCTTTAATTTCAATTTTATTTCTGTTTTAACCCGGTCGATTCCCAGTTGAGCAAGTTTTCTGTCTGCAAAATTAAATGCCACAGTGTTCAGTAGCCCCGGGGACAGATAGCGGTTATTAATAATCTCAACGTTATATTTTTCTTTATAATTTTCAGCCGGTCTGGATACTCCTATGCTCACCGGAATCATTGCCGAGCGAGCTCCTAGCTGGCCAACGATTGAGGCCTGACGATCCTCAGTCACTGCTCCTACGGACTGCAGGGGCGAGGCTATTTTAAAAGATGATTGCAGGCTGGCCAGTGTGGTTTCCACACTGGCCGCAGTCATCGGGAAGCTTATCTGCCCCGCATTTAAAAACGGATGCCCGAAAGCATAAACCCGGCCCTCGGCGTCCACATGGGTCACGGTCCCGATCGCAGCAAGATTTAAATCTCCTCTGACAAGCTGAACTCCAAGGGCCGAACCGGATTCAAACCCAGTATCAATCTCAGTTTCTTTTCCGCTTCCTCCCGCCATTATCTCAACCGCCATCCCCTTGTTTCGTAAATTTTCGGCTAAACTGCTCATGCCTCGGGCAGAAAATCCGGAAGCTATTAGCGGGGTGCTGATCTGTTTGACGCCTTCCGGTTTTGAATAAGGGGTCCTGCGGGCTTTTAATATGTTTTCAATCGGAGTCACACCGGCAATCGGATCTTTTCCGAAAGCCCAGCCGTACGCCAGCGCTCCGATTAGATGGCCGTCAATATATATTGGACTTCCACTCATCCCGGACATTATATTCG
>CAYTSZ010000151.1:0-5488 GCA_964440635.1 uncultured bacterium | reverse complement strand
CTTCATGGGGACGAGCCACCTGAGCAGCTTGCTAAAATAAATCCCGCTGTTAAAATTATTAAAGCGTTCCGCGTTGATGACGATTTTTCAGAAGAAAATTTTATGAAATATGATTGCTGGGCATATCTGCTTGATGCTCACGTTGCCGGCAAATACGGTGGTACCGGCCAGACAGCTCCCTGGGAGAAAATAGCCGGCTGGACAGAAAAATATAAAATTATTCTTGCCGGTGGTCTTAATAAAAATAATTTGCCCGGGGCAATAAAAATTTCCCGCCCTTTCGGGGTTGATCTGTGCAGCGGTGTGGAAGACAAAATGGGACAGAAGGATATTGAAACTGTAAAAGAGATAATAAACAATTCTGGAGTGAAATGAATATGACGATTAATTATCACGAGGAACGGCATTTTGGTCCCTATGGCGGTCAGTATGTTCCCGAAACCATGCTTGAGGCTCTGGAGGAAATGACGGAAGCGTATTCTCACTGCCGGGAAGATAAAGATTTTCAAAACCGGTTCAGGAAAATACTGAAAGAATATGCGGGCCGTCCGACTCCTTTAACTTTCTGTGAAAGTTTTTCTGAGGTTATAGGAACTGAAGTTTACTTCAAGCGCGAGGATTTGAACCATACCGGAGCCCATAAATTGAACAATACAATCGGGCAGATTTTGCTTGCCGGTTACATGGGTAAAGAGAGAATTATAGCCGAAACCGGTGCAGGCCAGCATGGCGTGGCGACTGCCACGGTATGCGCCTATTTTGACAAAGAATGTATAGTCTACATGGGAGCCGAGGATATAAAACGCCAGGCTCTTAATGTTTACCGGATGGAACTTCTGGGAGCCGAAGTACGCGAGGTGACCAGTGGCGCGAAGACACTTAAAGACGCAACAAATGAGGCCCTGCGCGACTGGGTTACTAATATTGATGATACGTATTATCTTATGGGTTCTGTTGTCGGGCCTTTTCCCTATCCCCATATAGTGCGTGATTTCCAGTCCGTGATTGGCGAGGAAACCCGCGAACAGTTCAAAGAGCAGGCCGGTGGACTCCCCGACCTGCTGGTTGCCTGCGTGGGCGGTGGTTCCAACGCGATGGGATTGTTTGCACCTTTTATTGCCGGGGACATACCTTTCCTCGGGGTTGAAGCGGGAGGAGCCGGGCTGGACACTGGACGGCATTCAGCCGCTCTGGTAACTGGCGTTCCCGGTGTTTTACACGGGAGCAAGAGTTATCTTATGAGCGACGAGGACGGTCAGGTGCTTATACCCCACAGCATTGCGGCCGGTCTTGACTATCCCGGTGTTGGCCCCCAGCTTTCCGATTTAAAAGATTCGGGTCGCCTGCGGGTAGTAGCAGTTGAGGATGATACAGTTATCAAAGGATTTAAAACATTATCGGAATTGGAAGGAATAATCCCGGCTCTTGAACCTTCCCATGCTATTGGTTATATGATTGAAAATCCGGACGAATTTTCTGAATACAAACGAATCGTGGTGAACCTCTCCGGCCGTGGTGACAAAGATGTGATTACCGTAGCCGATTACGAGGGCCGCGAGTTAGAACTGTAAGGAGGATATTATGAGCCGTATTGAAAAAGCATTTAAGAGTCGTAAAAAAAAGGGCGGGAAGCTGTTCATACCATATCTGTGTGCCGGAGATCCGGATATAGAAACCAGCCTGGAACTTTTGTTTAAGGCCGAGGAGGCCGGGGCTGATCTGATAGAAATCGGGATACCTTTCAGTGATCCTACCGCTGACGGACCTACGATTCAGGGCGCAATCTTGCGCAGCCTGGGCGGTAAGACCCGCTTAAAAGATATATTTGAACTGGTTAGCAAATTCAGAGAAAAGTCGGATATTCCCGTGGTTCTGATGACCTATTACAATCCTATCTTTTGTTATGGTGAGGAAAAATTCGTTGCTGCGGCTTGCGAGGTCGGTGTTGATGGACTGCTAATTGTTGATCTGCCGCCGGAAGAAGGAAACAATTTTTTTGAAATGGAAAAAGACAAAGGTCTGGAACCGGTATTGCTTGCCGCGCCTACCACGTCCATCCGGAGAGTAAAAGAACTTAGCCAAATTGCCGGTGGCTTTATCTATTATGTTCTGGTTAAAGGGGTAACAGGTGTTCGCGAGGGTTATGATCCCGGTCTGGCAGCACGGCTTGAGAAGGTTTCCGAGGCCAGCGAAAAGCCGGTGGTTGTTGGATTCGGTGTTTCTTCCTATGATAAAGTGAAAGATTACGTGGATACAATTGACGGAGTGGTGGTCGGAAGCGCCCTCGCCAAAGAAATCGAAGCGAATCTCGATGACAGAGAAGCTATTTTAAACAGTGTCGGCGAGAAGATGGTTTCCCTGGCCCGGCCTCTGCACGGGGAAGGTGATTGATAATTTGAAAAAATTTGTTCTACTGCCTGTTTTTTTAATCTTCCTTTTATTTTTGACTCCCGGTCTGCAGGCGGCCGATACTCCGTCCTTTTACTATAAAATCGAAATAGAATCAGCGATCAATCCCGTCAGTTCATCCTATCTCAAGCGGGCACTGGAAAAGACCAAAAAAGATAATGCGGCCGGTCTTATTATTCGTCTGAACACCCCCGGGGGTTTGATGACTTCCATGGAGGAGATGACCTCCGCTATTATGCGTTCCTCAAAACCGGTTCTGGTCTGGGTTGGTCCCACCGGAGCCCGGGCGGCATCTGCCGGCGTATTTATAACTTATTCTGCCCATGTTTCTGCTATGTCGAAAGGAACCCGGATAGGCGCGGCCCATCCGGTGAGCGGGGGCGGGAAAGATATCGGGGAAGACATGAAAGAAAAGGTTGTTAATGACGCATCCGCTCAGCTTAGAGTGATGGCCCGCCGGCGTGACAGAAGCGAAACGGTCGCCGAAAAGTTTGTGCGGGAGAGTCTTTCGGTTACAGCCTCCGAAGCGCTGGAAAAAGGAGTAATAGATTTGATCGCCGCTTCACCCCGGGAACTTCTGGATAGGGTTAAGGGACAAAAAATTATACTTGATGATGGAACTGAAATTAAACTCCCGGAAACTTCCGAAATCCGCAATATAGCAAGTACGTGGAAAGAAGATTTTTTAAATACTCTCGTTAATCCCAACCTGGTTTATATACTGCTGGCCCTTGGCATGTGGGGATTGATCTATGAATTTTCCAATCCCGGCCTGGGGCTGGGCGGAGCGGCCGGAGGCACCTGTCTGCTTTTAGCCCTTTATGGACTTAGCGTATTACCTGTGAACTATGCCGGGCTGGGATTAATTCTACTGGGGCTGACTTTAATGATTCTTGATCTTTTTGTTCCGAGTTACGGTGTTTTGAGCCTGGGGGGATTAACTTCTTTTATCCTTGGCTCGGTTATGCTTTTTGAAACGAAGGCTTTTTCTGTTTCAATTGGATTGATAATAGGTGTGGCGGTTGCCACACTGGTTTTTATTCTGGTTGCCGGTTATCTGGTTATAAAAAACTGGTCCCGTCCTCCGGCAAGCGGCGACGAATCTTTCATCGGAGATATCGGAGTGGTTAAAAAAGAACTGGATCCCCGCGGTATGATCCTCGTTCGAGGAGAAATATGGCAGGCGGAAAGTAAAGACGACTCGAAGATAGAGAAAGGGATCGAGGTTCGTGTCCATTCCCATAAAAGAAATCGACTGATTGTGGCTGAAATTGCCGATTGAGGTTGTATTTGAACTGATTTGCTTGCCGGACTGAAGTTTTATCGTTATATTAAGTTAAAATTGGAGAAATATATTTTTGAAAGGAGCTGGAGATTATGCCGATGCTTGCACTGCAGATATTTTTAGGGGTTTTGATTGTAGCAGTATTGTTGTTGGTGAGCGGAGTTAAGATTATAAAAGAATACGAGAGGGCGGTTGTTTTTCGTCTCGGCCGGCTGGTTGGAAAACGTGGTCCGGGACTTATTTATATTATTCCTTTCGTGGAGTCGATGGAACTGGTCAATCTGCGAATAATTACCCTGGATGTGCCGGCGCAGGAGGTTATGACCAAGGATAATGTTCCTGTTGCTGTGAATGCGGTCGTTTACTTTCGGGTTTCCGAGCCGATTGATGCGATTATTCAGATTAACAACTATTATATGGCCACCAGCCAGATCGCCAAAACAACTCTGCGCAGCGTGCTGGGACAGAGTGAGCTGGATGAGCTGCTTTCCGAACGTGATAAGATAAACCAGCGTCTGCAGGAGATTATTGACGAAGAAACCAACCCCTGGGGAATAAAGGTAACCGCCGTTGAGGTCAAAAACGTGGAGCTGCCCGACAGTATGAAACGGGCCATGGCCCGCCAGGCAGAAGCCGAGCGTGAACGGCGCGCCAAGATAATTGCCGCCAAAGGTGAATACCAGGCCTCCGAGAAACTGAACATGGCCGCCGAAGTTCTCCAGCAGACCGACATCGGAATCAAACTGCGTTTCCTGCAGACATTGATCGAGGTCTCTTCGGAGGGCACAAACACAATCGCCTTCCCGATTCCGGTAGATATCTTCAGCAAACTGAGCAATGTCCTTGATACCTCCGGAGAAGAATAGCCGGTAAGAAATGGGGAGCATGGAATTACAGACTGTGCGTTAAACCTGGTTTTGAATCTGAAGCAAGAAAAATAACCAGGGAAGCCGGCCCGGGGAAACTTTTAGTTTAAAAAAACTGGCCTTTTACTTTTAATTGAGGGAAGATTTAGCTTCGCCGGCTGTTTTATCCTCGTGAACTATTTTTGCTATAGCTTCCAGCATGGCCTGCGGATTTTTGTGTTGAAATACATTGCGTCCTATTGAAACGCCCGCAGCTCCGGCCTGCATTGCGTCTTCCACCATTGTCAGGATATCACGGTCGGTATCCATTTTTTCTCCCCCGGCTATCAAGACGGGAATAGGACAGCCGTTTACAACTTCGCTGAATCCTTCCGCGTCTCCCGTGTAGGATACTTTCACCAGGTCGGCGCCTAACTCGGCAGCAATTCTAGCCGCGTGTTTAACGTATTCCACCCTGTGCTCGTTTTCTATATTTGGCCCCCGGGTATACATCATCGCCAGCAGAGGCATTCCCCATTCGGCGGCCTCTTCGGATACTTTTCCCAGGTCCTTTAACATTTCGGCTTCTTCCAGTGAACCGATATTGACGTGTACGCTCACTGCGTCCGCTCCGGTTTTAATGGCTCTTTCCACCGTATTGACCAGAACCTTTGCGTTGGGATCGGGCCCCCACACGGTGCTTCCCGAGAGGTGGAGGATCAGACCTACGTCGCTGCCATACTGGCGGTGGCCGTGAAGGGGAAGACCCTGGTGGCCGAGAACAGCATCTGCTCCACCTCGGGCCACAAAATCAACCATTTCCCGCATGTTTTCGATTCCCGCGATAGGTCCCACCGTAACTCCATGGTCCATAGGGACAATAACCGCCCGTTTCTTTTCTCTGTCCATAATTCTTTCAAGTCTGATATTTTTTCCGATCATTGTATGA
>CAYTSZ010000150.1:0-5563 GCA_964440635.1 uncultured bacterium | reverse complement strand
AAACATATTAATTGGTAATAAACCTATGTCAACAACTTCTTTAGTGAATTCCAAAAAATATCAAATGTTTACGACTGTCATTCCTGCAAAAGAGGAAATCCTAAGTTTTTTTCTGGGCGGAAATTGACGGACTTAATTTGAGAGATTAACCGGAATCAATTCGACACGTTACACCCAGGAAGAAAAAATACAACTTTTTCTCAAAAATAAATCCTTTTGCTGATATAATTTTTCTTATTTTTAGCCCGCTCTAAATATCATGCTGGAGTACTGTCCATGATCCGTAATATAATCTTTTCAGAAATTATTTCTAAAAACACAGGGGACTATTTGTCCCACCTTATCAAAATTATTAATACTCTACCCGATAGTTACAAAACATTTTTGAATATGAAAAATAAACGTAGCCGAATTGAAGAAATCGGGATAGTAAAGATAAAGAATAAAAAAATTTCGTTCCACTGGAACAGCAATTTATTGCGGCAAACATTTATGCCAATCTTAAAAAGATTAGAAACAGACAACGCTACCCAAAAACATTATCTAAAACTGGTCGATTGCAGTTCGCGCAATATATTAACCCGTACACTTCTGAAGGTAATTTTCAAATACCAGAAAAAATATTTTCTTAGCAGGAAACCACAGGATCTAAAACCGCTAACATTACAAGAAATAAAAAATTAAATGAAACATTATTCCCTGCCGGTCAAGATTAACTCTTCTATACTCTCCCGGTTAACACGATCTGTTAGTCTTAAATTTAACGACCGTAGCCATCTGCTCACTTTTTTTCTCCCGTCCGGTCGTTATTGCCTTGAACAATATCTAAAAAAACTACTTACCAACGAAAGAAACAAATTTATATACGGTGAATTAAACACCTGTTATTCAGACAGGGAACTGGCTTCGATGATTTCGGAAAAATACAATTTGAAGACCAGCCGGAAAAATCTGGCTCGAATCCGTAAAAATTTAAACCTCCCCAACTCCTTTATCCGTAAGAATCAATACAGCGAAGGGTTACGGGAAATATTTTCCCCTTTATTTGAATGGAAATACTCAACTCTAAATAAAAAAGCCCCGGAAACCTCCGGTATTTATGAGATACACACAGATTCAAATTCCCCCATCAAATATAAAGACGGTAAAACCACGCTTGTCTATATAGGCAGTTCAAAAAATATCAGAAACAGATTACGTGCCCACCATAACAACGGAAAAAATCAGCAACTACATACTTTAATAACTGAAAACAACTGCCAATTTCGCTACTCAACAAGTAAATCAAACTGGCAACTGAAAGAATATCAGCTTTTTAAACATTTCGAACTACTCTACAACACCTACCCTCTTTGCAACAGTGTACGGCCATATTATTAAACAGAAATATGTCATTTAATTGTGGACGCAACATCAGCTACCTGTATTTCTACGATAAGTCCTGATCAGAGCGGCTATATCCAAAATCAAACCCACTCTTCCGTCTCCGAGGATGGCTCCTCCGGAGACCAGTTCCGCCTCTTCTATTTCACCTTTGCCCAGTTTTTTTATTACCACCTGTTCGTGGGAATAGAGACGATCGACCCGGATGGCGAACTCTCCTGTGTTGGAGCGGACGACGACCATTATTGTTCTTTTATCAACCTCGTGGTTGACCTCAGCGCCGGGCATGAAACGGCCAGGATCGATAAGGGGAATCACCGTATCCCGGTAACTGACCATCCTGCCCTTGTCCTGCATCCGGCGGATATCTTCCGGGGCGGGGTTTATCGACTCTATAACCTGGGAGACGGGGAAAATGACCCTTTCCCTGCCTATTCTGGCAATTAAACCATCGATTATGGCCACTGTCAGAGGCAGCTCGATAGTGAATTTAGTCCCCCCGCCGGGAGTGGAGTCAATATCTATTGTCCCCCGCAGGCGGTCTATCTGACTGGCCACCACATCCATCCCCACTCCGCGACCGGAGACGTCCGTTACCTTCTCGGCGGTGGAAAATCCGGGCTTGAATATCAAACGATCTATTTCCTCGGGTTCAAGATCGTTTTCCTCATCAATCAGACCACGTTCGATTGCTTTTTGTTCGATCAAATCCCGGGGAAGACCTTTACCGTCCTCTTCGACTTCGATGTAGACGTGGCCGCTTTCGTGGTAAGCCCTGAGAGAGACCTGCCCGGTCTCCGGTTTACCGGCTTTTCTTCGTTCCCCGGGCAACTCAATGCCGTGGTCGAGAGCATTTCTGATCAGGTGAACAAGCGGGTCGTGCAGTTCATCCAGGACTGATTTATCGATCTCAGTATCCGCACCCTCAATATTAAGATTAACCTTTTTACCGGTATCACGGGCCAGATCACGCACAATCCGGGGGAACTTGCTGAACTCTTTTTTCATCGGAAGCATACGAAGATTCATGCTCCGTCTCTGCAACTGATCGAGTATCTTATCCTGCTGGTTGAGCATATTTTCCAGTTTGTAATCCAGATGATCCTCAAGTTGCTCGCGCAGGCCCGAGTGGGAGATTACAAGTTCACCCACCAGATCGACAATATCACTTATCTTGGAAAGTTCAATATTTATGGTCTCCTCGCCAATCTCCTGGCGGGAACCGGACTGTTCCTCTTTTTGTTTCTGCAGACTGGTGAATTCCTCACGGTCTGTCTCGCCCTCACAGGCTGTATGCAGGTCCTCGCGCAGTGTGTTTACAAAATCAGACGAGAGAGGAATTGTAAGTTCCCGGCTTTCCTCTTCGACCGCATCTTCCATGGCGACAAGAATACTGCGCACGCTATCCAGTGTGGCAAACATCAGATCCAACCAGCTTGCCGGAATTCTATCGGGAATATCCTCGCGCAAAATACCAAGCAGATCCTCGGCGGCATGTGTGAGTTCGGTGCAGGTCTGAAGACCACAGAAACCAAATCCACCTTTCAGGGAATGCATGCAGCGGAAAAGTTCATTCAGCGAAGCTTCATCGGGACTGTCTTCAACCTCCACCAGCAGATTATCAAGTGTTTTTAACTGTTCGTTTGCTTCCATCAAAAAATCGCCGGCAATCTCCGGATCCACATCCAGGTGACTGACCAGCACTTCCCCCTCCGAAGCAGCCTCTACATCAGGGGCTGCGGATTCTTCTTCCTCTTCATCTGGTTCTTCCGGCTCGGCTTCTTTTTCTTCTTCTACTTTATCCTTGTGGACACCGCAGTAACGGGGATCTTCCTCGGGATATTTTGCCTCGTTGGAACAGGGTTCACCTTTGGCGGTTTTGACCTGACAGACGGGAGCTTCTTCTTCTACTTCCTCGCCTTTCAAATAAGAAAGCATCTGCTCAAGATGATCACGAATATTTTCCTGCAGGATTTCGGCCGTTTCCGGCGGATCCTGAAACCAGGTCCAGAGCATGTTGTTCAACTCTTCAAACTCTGCCGGAAGCTCCCTGTTTTCGTCCTGGTATGCAGACATCAAACTATCACAGACCTGCATCAACTCCCGCAGGAGGTCGCCTTTGAAATCAATCTCATCATAACCGGCTGTTTCGACCATAATATCTTCCAGAAAACCACGGTAGTTATCCGGCACTTCATCCAGTTGCTCGTATATCCCGCTTAGCGGAGTATCTTTTATATTCTCTTCAAGTTCACTTTTGTCTGACATTAAATCCACTCCCTGCTTAGTTTTGTTTTAGTATTAGAAACCCGTTGATTATAGCTCGCCAAACATTTTCTTTTCAAACTCACTGTATTCGAAGCGCGCTTCCTGCTGGGCAAGTGAACGCGCATAAGAAATATCATCATAGTTATCGAACAATATTTCTGTATATTTAGAATCAAGTTTACCATTTTCACTCATTTTTCTAATTATTTTCTGACTTTTCTCGGGCGGCATCGCCTCCCGGTAAGGTCTATCTTCAGTCAGAGCAGTAAAAACATCCGCCACCGCCATCAGCCGTGATTCAGAGTCCAGCTCCGAACCCGAGACACGAAACGGATAGCCAGTGCCATCTATTCTTTCATGGTGATAGGCAGCCCAGCAACATATATTTTCCGTAACCGGCAGATAACTCAAAGAGCGGTGTGTGTAGTAAGTATGGGAGCGCATTACGGTAAACTCCTCGCGGGTTAAAGCACCTGGCTTTTCCAGGATCGAGGATGGAATGGCCAGCTTCCCCAGGTCATGAACAAAACCGGCAAACTTCAGAAGACCACATTTCTCAGGGGAAAGATTCTGCGTCTCTGCAAGACCGGCAGCAGTTGCCGCCACTCCGGCAGAATGACCGGCGGTAAATGGAGACCGATAATCTATTATTTTCTGAAAAATGCGACCCAGCCGCAGCAGCTCGGTGAGGTCTAATCTGTGGCATTTGAAATCCAACTCCCGGCGAATGATATCATCAATCCGTCGGGAATTAAGATTGAGCCAGAAATCCTCCCGGCAGGCAAGCTCTTTAAAAGCATCCACAAGGTCCGGGACAAAAAGACTGCCGCTGTTATTTTCTATCTTTTTTTCTATCTTGTCTTTATAGACCAGGATATGTTTGTCGGTGTTACTTAATATCGCAATCCGATCGGCAAGGTGCAGGATATGAGATCTGAAGGGTACCTCGCGGTCTTTGTTAGTCTGTCCCTTCCCTTCTTCCCAATGCTGGTGGTGAAAACGAATAATTTCAGCAACACGCAAAAGAGGTTCAAAATCTTTAAGCAACCAGTAGCCCGCCTCCGCATGATGGATGCCGTCCTCAAGATCGAAATCCAGCAGACTGAACCGCTCGGAATCTGATATCGCCCCAACGTCATGAATCAACCCGGCATACACCAGTTCCTCAAGTTCCTCTTCCTCCAGGCCAAGATGGCGGCCCAGCTCAAGGGCAACATAACTGACCTGGTAGTGATGGTTAGAAATCTCACGACTGACAAGATCAACAGTATCCGTAATCGTCCGCAGAATGTCAAAAATTGCGATAGAAAAACTGTCGGCCATAGTCACCACTCCCGGAAGTCTATTTGATGTGAAACTTAAACTGATTCTCAATTATCTATTGTATTCTTGCTTTTTTCAACACAAGAGAAACAAAGTCAAAACATTTTTACCACAGAGGTCACAGAGGGACACGGAGGAACGTCAAAAACTTTAGGAGGGTGAAGTCAAAATCTTATAGCTCACGGATCAAATCTGATTAACGTCAAAACATTTAAACACAGAGGACACGGAGGACACAGAGGAAAAACTCTGAACTCTGAACCTTGAACCCGGAACTGCTTTTATGGCTCACGGATCACGTCTGATAACATCTGATTGGAGTCTAAACCTTTAAGGTGGTTAACATCAAAATCATCACAACTTCAAAAGCACAGTTTATCAAGGTCCTAAGATTTTATTCTTTGCCCGAAGTTAATCCAGACAATCCAGTCAATTAATGGGTTTATTAGTCGTTTTATGGGGTTGAAGTTATCCAGTTAATCCTGTAAATCCTGTCAAAAAAATGTTTCACGGTTTTGTTGTTTTCTTTGCAGGGTGGGGTGCTTTGTGCTATATTAGGTATTGTAGAGAGTTTACGTTTATCTAAAAC
>CAYTSZ010000149.1:0-5598 GCA_964440635.1 uncultured bacterium | reverse complement strand
TCCATACGGTGATTCCAGCTTCTGAACGGAATCTCAATTTCAAAGTCGGGGTAATGATATATAAAACGTTCACTGGCCACACAATAATCGGGATACAACGACCAGCTTTTAAAAAAATCTAACAACCTGTGGTGAGGACGGCCAGTGGCTATAATCCACTTACCACCTTTCTGCCGCCATTTTTCAACAACATTTGAAAAATTTGGGGGAAGTTGATCTGTTCCGGCAAAAAAAAGAGTATTATCCAGATCGGTGGTTACCTGATTTATACCCCGGAAAAATTGAGAAAAATCTGTCATAAGCCAGCCCTCGCTTCAGGTGAAAGTAACTGCTAAATGTTGCTCAAACTTTTGCAGAAGGCTGCCTCTGCTGCTGATAATGAATTAACAACTTCTTGTAAATACGCAGATTCTTATCCGCACCGGTAAGACCGGTATGTTCCCAGGGATTATCGTCGTTAAAATGCTGGGGTTCATCCGCAAGTTCAAGCTCCCGGGTTAAATCCTGGGAATGAAGATGCTGGAGTCCTACCCCCCAGGCCAGGGA
The DNA here is from genome assembly GCA_964440635.1 of uncultured bacterium. Taxonomy (GTDB): domain Bacteria; phylum T1Sed10-126; class T1Sed10-126; order T1Sed10-126; family T1Sed10-126; genus CAYTSZ01. Next base: position 5,052 of record CAYTSZ010000149.1, on the reverse strand, counting down.
GGGTAAATCAAGCACATAATCATGGATCATATCGGTATGTTTATCCACCTCACAGAAAAGGTGATGCAGAAATGCGGCATCGAATGAGGAACGATAGGCACTCATCATAACGTTTTTATCGCCGGCTGTTTTCCTGTAAAAATCTATCATCTCTTCCACGGCCCGGGAGGGTGATACAGCTCCGGTTTCTTCCCAGCGTTTAACGCTAAACCCATTGCATTCGGCAGCTTCGGGTTGAGTGCGCTCCGGGTGGGCGGGCATTATTCGCCTATGAAAAGAATCTATTATTGCCCCATCAGGCTCGGCGATAATAACTCCCACATCAATTATTTCATGATACCCGGGACTCAATCCCGTAGTCTCGACATCAACAAAAGCTATAACCCAATCTTCGGTTTCAAATATTTGGAACATATCTATTCCTCTTTTTAGTTGATAAATAAAAACATTTAAGATTCAAGTTCAGCAGAAAGGTTACTGAAAATACCCTGCATATAAGATTTGATTTTCGCCCTGGCTAATTATTTTATCAAACAACTAAACTTCTGGCAAAACGATATCCAGAGATAAATTTTTAAATCCAGTTTTCCAAAAGCTCCGGATCAAGAACTGTTACCCTGTGACCGTCACATTTTATACTACCGGATTCCTTAAATTTTTTCAAATAGCGGGTAACCGATTCCCGGTTTGTACCAACCAGATCCGCAAGACGCTGATGTGTTAATTTTATTTCAATCTGTCGCCCCCCGGCGGTATCCGCGCCAAACTGTTCGGAGAGTTTTAACAAACATGCTGCCAGACGGGCCGGAATGGTCTGAAAAGTCAGCCGGTGAATCTCTTCATCGGAACTCAAAAGCCTGCGGCTGAGGGCAGCAATTAAGTTCAGACCGATACGCGGATACTCCGAAAAAATATCCAGAAAAACATCTCTTTCTATCTTTAAAAGTGTGGTCTCATTTATGGCCCGGGCCTGAGCGCTGCGGCGCTGATCGCCAAGCGAAGCCATTTCACCGACCACTTCCCCTTCTCCGAGCATCGCTATTGTCTTTTCCCTCTCTGTGTATGAATCCTGTACACTTATTTTTAAAAGACCGGTCACAATAGTGTACAGCTCCCTGCCGGCCTCTCCTTTTTCAAAAAGAATCTCGCCAGGGTCAAGAGAAACAACCTTAACTCGATCCAGAACATCCTCCAGAGCTTCATCGGGTAACTCCTGAAAAATAGGCAACTCTCTTATTTTTTCTTCCATAATATCTTTCCTTTCAACTGCATTTCATAATTTAACATTTCATACCAGGTCACTTCATCGAAAAAATTCTAATCTGATTATCAGTTCAAACCCATCAGAAAGGGAACAAGCTGAACCAGAACACCGGCGGCCAGGGCAGAACCTATTACTCCGGATATATTTGCCCCCATCGCCACCATCAGGAGATAATTGTTAGGATTGGCTTCCTGACCTATTTTATGGGCCACCCTGGCGGCCATTGGAACAGCACTTACCCCGGCCGCACCGACAACCGGATTTACCTTGCCACCGCTAAACCAGTACATAATCTGACCAAACAAAACTCCGCAGGCGGTAGCAATTATAAACGCAATAATACCGAGAAATAATATCCCCAGTGTTTCCCACTGCCAGAACAACCGGGCGGGCATCGAGGCTCCAACTGCAATACCTAAAAAAAGTGTTACCGTATTTATAATTGATTCCTGGGCCACATTACTGAGACGGTCGGTCACCCCGCAAACCCTGAGAAAATTACCGAGCATCAACATCCCTATCAATGGTGCAGCAGAAGGGATAAGCAATATGGTTATAATAGCGGTAAGGACGGGAAATAACATCTCCACCCTTTTACTTACCTCTCCGCTTTGCTGCATTGTGATCCCCCTCTGACGGCGGGTGGTCAATGCTTTAATAACCGGAGGCTGAACAAGCGGAACCATTGCCATGTAAGAGTAAGCCGCAATGGCTATCGGTCCCAGCAATTCAGGCGCAAGGTTATTGGAAGCAAATATAGCGGTGGGTCCATCAGCGCCCCCAATAATACCTATAGCGGCCGCCTGCATAGGATCAAATCCAATAACTATGGCGCCCAGCAGGGTTAAAAATATCCCCATCTGAGCGGCCATACCAAACAGCATCATCGAAGGAGCAGCCAGCAGAGGAACAAAACTGGTCAGAGAACCCATACCCAAAAAGACCAGCGGGGGAAGTATCTCGTATTTTATCCCCATCTTAAAAAAGTCAAGCAGCCCCCCGTCCAGTAACAATCCGGTTCCCGGCAGATTAGCCAGAATGGCTCCAAAACCAATCGGGATAAGAAGCAACGGTTCATATTCTTTTTTTACACCCAGATACATCAGAACAAGCCCGATCACAATCATACCCAGCCGGGGTAAACCGATCTGGTATATACCGGTGAGTTTGATAATTTCCTGTAAAAGTTCAATAAAAATTACTGTTCACCCTCCACAACCAGCACGCGGTCACCCTCACTTATTTTTTCGCCCGCGGAAACTAAAACTTCACTTACCACTCCGGAAAATTCTGCCGGAACTTCAGTTTCCAGTTTCATCGCTTCCAGTTTGAACAGTACATCTCCCGGTTCAACCCTGTCTCCCTCTTCAACTGTTACCTCAATAATCTTACCGGTCAGAGGGGCGTAAACTTCTCCCCCGCTGCCCGGCTCGGTCCGCGCCCGGGCGGGCGCCTTTCGTTTGGGCGAAACAGCAACATCCCTGACAGATGCTTCAGGGAGCACCTTTCCGGAGGCAAGATCAACGGGCCGCACATGCCATGTTCTTCCGGCTATAGTAGCCTCATACCCATCCCCCACCCACTCCACGCGAACATTGACAATCTCATCATCCCTCTGAAACTGATAATTGCTCATAATAAATCTCCTCAAGAACCACTCCGGGGATAATAATTCTCATTCTTTTTGCCGTATTCTCCCAGTCTTCTGCCGAGGGCCATTTTGCGACGATGATGTTCTACCGCCGCCACCGCCAGAACTTCATCCGGGGCACTGGAGGCCAGGATATCTTCCGGTTTTTTTCGGTCTTTCTTTTTTTCTGCTGCTTCTGTCGCTTCTTTTTTTACCGGAAACAACAGGGTCAATATTTTCATAGTAAAAATTAGTAACAGCAGCGAAAACACAACCGCCGACATTCCCATCAAAGTTAACCATAACCCTATCCTGAGCATCATATTCACCTGTTAGAGGGGGATATTACCGTGTTTCTTTGGGGGACGACTCTGGCGTTTACTGATTGTCATCTCCAGGGTTTCCACCAGGTATTTGCGTGTTTCCGCTGGTTCTATTATCGAATCGATCAATCCCGCACGGGCCGCATTATACGGTTTGGCAAACTTTTCTTTAAACTCATCAATTTTCTCCTGCCTTTTTTCCTCAGGGTTCTGGGCATTTTTAATTTCTCGCCCGTGAATAACATTAACCGCGCCCTGGGCCCCCATTACTGCAATCTCCGCCGTCGGATAAGCAATTACCGAATCATACCCCATATCCCGGCTGCACATGGCAACAAAGGCTCCGCCATAGGATTTGCGGACAATAAGACTTATTTTTGGTACGGATGCTTCACTGTAAGCAAACAGCATTTTTGCTCCGTGACGGATAACTCCGTTATGTTCCTGTCCGACCCCGGGCAAGAATCCCGGGACATCCACAAAATTTATCACCGGTATATTAAAGGAATCACAGTGACGAACAAAACGGGCTATCTTATCGGCACTATCGATATCAAGACATCCGGCCAGTGTTTTGGGCTGGTTACCGACAATACCAACCGGATAACCTCCCAGGCGGCCAAAACCAATCACACAGTTAGCGGCAAAACCCGGTTTGAACTCCATAAACTGCCGGCCATCAAGAACCGGTTTGATTACTTCGCGCATATCAAATGCCATGCGTGGATCTGAAGGCACAACTTCTTCAATTTCACCTGTCTGACGATCAACCGGATCCTCAACTTTTTCAAAAGGTGGGAATTCTTCCGAACTGTCCGGAAGATAACGCAACAGACGTTTTACTTCATCAAGACACTGCCGGTCATCATCAAAAAATCGATCAGCGGTTCCCGTAACCTGGGCGTGCGTTTTTGCCCCTCCTAGTTCTTCAACGGAAACCTCCTCTCCTGTTACCTCTTTTATTACTTTCGGCCCGGTCAAAAACATGTTGCTCTGATTTTCAACCATGAATATATAATCGGTAATTGCCGGGGAATAAACCGCTCCGCCCGCACAGGGACCCATTATGCAGGTTATCTGGGGAATGACACCGGAGGCAAATGTGTTTCGTTTAAATATTTTCCCGTAACCGTTAAGGGAACGAATACCCTCCTGAATCCGAGCGCCACCGGAATCGTTTATCTGTATGAACGGAACCCTGTTTTCAAATGCCTTATCCATCACCGCAACTATTTTCTCGGCATGCATCTCACCCAGCGAACCACCCATCACTGTGAAATCCTGGGCCATAAGGTAAACCAGCCGGCCGCCGATTTTAGCCGCTCCGGTCACTACTCCGTCGCCAAGCGGTTTCTTTTTTTCCATCCCAAAGTCTGTACAACGATGTTCGGTGAAAGGATTCATTTCACGAAAACTGCCCTCGTCAACAAGATACTCTATACGTTCCCGGGCAGTCATTTTCCCTTTTTCGTGCTGTTTTTTAATCCGCTCCTCACCGCCGCCCCGTCGAGCTTCTTCCCGGTGTTCTTTTAGTTCTTTCTTTAGTTCTTCCATAGGCTCTTCCACGATTCATCCCTCTCCTTTTGTTTCCGCAATTAATGATTCAACTCTAAAATAAAAGCCGTATAACAAGGTCAAATTCTTAGGTCTATTCGCTTTTCTGATTCCTTTAGAAAATAATAGGTGAAAAAGAGTTTTCTGTCACCTAAGTTGAGCGATTCTGAGCATGAGGATGTCTCACATCTTGTTTTCTCATTCTCGACAGCTTCCGGCTGTCTGCGAGGTATACAGCCATTGGCCCACATCCTGTGCGCCAACCCATGGCTGTATAAATC
>CAYTSZ010000148.1:0-5599 GCA_964440635.1 uncultured bacterium | reverse complement strand
CACATACTCACGTATTTTCCGGCAGGCTTTTAAAATATCATCGAGGTAAAGAAGCGGATCCCTGTTTTTTTCTTTTTTTCTAGACATATTTTACCTGCTCCAGCACTCTGTCCCGGATCCGGGATTTGATAGAATCAATAGTCACCAGGTCCACATCAAACTCCAGGATCTCTTCCAGATAAAATTTCAATCCCATATAATTATCAAAGGTGGTCTCCCCGCTTTTAAACTCCACCAGAACATCCACATCACTCTCTTCAGTTCTTTCCCCCCGGCAGGTAGAACCAAACACCCCGATTTTCTCCACACCAAACCTCTCAACCAGTGTCTCGCGATCCTGACGAATTTTTTCCAGCAAATCCATAATAAACTCACCTCTGAGTTACTAAAAACATAACACATCAAACAAACTTTTTCCATTTCCGGCCGGGCAGAATTAAAAAAATGTAAAAGGCTGGCACTCGGGGGTGGAATTTTAATTAGTTCCTATAAATTTCAATCACGCGCAGGATATAGTGTTAAATCATAGGGTAGCCCAGCCAACAATGTGTACACGGGTATATCTGCGACATTTATATCCTCATGATATTCAATCTGATCCTGAGTAGCCAAAATACCGCCGCCGGATTTCTTAAGGTATTTGCGATCAGCCCGCTTTATGCGGTTCCTGTATTTCACTTCAACCAATGATTTTACATCGGGGTCTTGATGCAAAATGAAGTCAATCTCTTCTTTTCCTTGAGAAGTCCGATGATAGAGAGAAAATGGACCAAATCTCCTTTTAAAATGATCGGCAACCACCGATTCTACAAATTTCCCCAAAAAATTCTTATCCGTCAAATTTTCCAGGGTATTTTCCCAGGGATTTTGTATTCCCCGAACCCAGGCTGTTAAAGCATGCCAGCAAAACGGATCAACCGTGTAGAGTTTTTTAGGACTCTTTGGAGCAGGTGTGGGATCACCGATATTAATCACCCGATACATAATCTGCCATATAAATACAGCCTCCCTATCTTCAAAATAATCGCGAACCGTATTTTTACTTCCTATATGAGTATCACCGCTAGCTCCGCTCCATGAAAATTCATCGCCAAGATGTTTATCCACTGCCCACGCAACAAGCTCTCGAAAATAAGACTCCTTACGACCAGCCCGTCGCATTTCCTCGCGTATGGATTGTTGAAATTGAAGATAAACTCGACGTGGTATTTGATCCATCTTTAATTCCGAAGAAATCGCATACGGATATCCTCCAGTGCGTAAGTATCTCTGGAAGAGCACATTGATCGGTGGAGAATACATCTCCAGATCGACAGCCTGTTCCCCAGCCATTTCAATATCAAACAGATCAATTTCTGGAAGCTGATCTGGAAGGTCGAATTCCGTGTATTTACCTAAAGCCGATACGTAATCTCGAAATGAAAGCGGCATCAAAATCCAATCGGGCTCATCAACATCACCACGCCAACCGGGCATACGCTCTCCTCCACGCTTTATATCTAAAGCGTGGGACCCCGTGGCCATAACAAATACTTGTTTAAGTATGCCGCGTCCGCGCAGGGCCTGAATGGCCTGACCCCAATCGGTAATCCCTGTCACCTCATCAAGAAAAATATATAACTGATTTTGATTGGCAGCTCGACGGTCCACAATAAATTTTTGGAGAAGTTCCTGGAGGTCATGGGGCGTTGAAACAGCAATAGCCTGCACATTCACATAAAGTATATCTCTGGGCCGTATGTGGTAATTTTTTGTTTTGAGCAAATATTCAATAATTTGCTTAAGCAGGGTCGTTTTGCCAACCTGTCTGGGTCCTCGCAGCGTATAAACAGCCTGCTTCCGGTAATCAAATTGTTCTAAATCATGTTCATGTATGAAGAGCTGATTTCTTAACCGACGTAATTGGGGATCATCTTCTATGTTGTCCCTATTTTTCCACCAAAAATGTTTCATGCTTTAATTTACCGTCATTCCGGGCTTGACCCGGAATCCAGTGGTTTTGAATTGTTAATAAAAAATCTGTGCAGATCTGCTTTAATCTGCGAGCTAAATAATTTTTAAAAGATTCCATCCGAATTTAATCCAGTGCAGAAACTGTCACTTTGATGGCGGGAATTACCGGGCTTAATTCTAAAGTTCAACCGGAATCAATTCGACACGTTACAATATGGTGGATCAATCAGTAATCAGTCTTCATCTCCCAAGAAGGTTTGTTTGTGGGAATTTCCCTCAGGTGAAAAGACTGTACTAATTTACGCCACGGAGCGGATATCTTTCGCTTTTTCATAAGCGGGGCCGTGATAGGCCATGTAAAGATCGTATTCCTTCTGCAGATCGAGCCAGAAAGCCGCTGAAACGGCAAACAGTTTTTCCAGCATAATAGCAGTTTCCGGAGTAACGCTTCGCTTTTTGTTTACAATCTCATTTACACGCGGAAAAGGAACATCCAACCGCTCCGCCAGTTCAGTCTGGGTCATCTCCAGTGGCTCTAAAAACTCAGTTTTCAGTATCTCACCGGGATGCGGCGGCGCTGTCTCAAAATAATCACGACCTCGTTCAGTCATATCATTCACCACTCATTCATAATGTTTACTGATTAAAACCATTTCAGGACCTTTATCAGCCCAGTTAAAAATAATACGATACTGCTGGTTAATCCTTATCGAAAACCCTTTATCACCTTTTAATTTTTCGAAGCGATTCCCCGGAATTCTTTGCAAATCATGAAGATCCCGTGCTTTATCCAGAATATGTAATTTTCTTCTGGCAGCTTTATGCAACCCAACAGGCAAACTTTTACGCGCACGTTTAGAATTAATACCTCGAAAAATATCTTCGCTCCCCACGTCAGAAAAAGACTGAATAGAAAATTTAATCAACCCCAGTAACTATCTTTTATATCATTATAGGGTATAACAGTGTAAATATCAAGTTTTTGAATAAAAACTCCTCGTTAAATTCTCTGTAAAGTTCCTCTTTTCAGGGTCATGGACATACACCGGCGGGAACCGGAGAATTTAAACCAACATATTTTCGGGTCGATTTCTGCCAGAATTTAAACATCGGGGAGCATTCACAGGTTTATAGACGTTTGAACAATTGTTCAAACGTTCAAGGGTTGGTTGTTAAGTCAATTCCTAAAGCCCACGTACGAGACGTTTTTCGAATCTCAACTCCACACCGGTTGAAGACCATCTACTTTCAAATTTTCGAAATAACTAAATAATTAAACCTCCGAGGCTTGATGTTGGATTTGAAGTAAATTCAAAGTCAACTGTATTTATTAAGTAAGAAAACCCGCTAAAAACAGGGGGCGTTTAATACCCTCTGTTTCTGTCGAATGGCTGAAAATTAACTTTTTCGACCCCTTGATCCCCTTAAACTGTTCTCTCCCTTTACTCTTGCCGCCGACTTCAACAATCATTTCATCCTTGTTGGAAGAAAGCATATAATCCGGTGTTTTCGCGCCACGGGTTGATTTGAGATAATCAATTTCTTTGCCGGACGATAACATCATTTCTACAAAAAAATCTTCCCGCAAAGGGCCAATACCCCCTTTAAAATCACGATATAAAAGTCTATACGGAAGAGCCATGAGAATCTTTGGTTCTTTAAGGACATTAGTGCCTCTGGGCATTACTTTCATGAGAATAAAAGCTTTCTCAAAAAAATTTACATACTGCTTGGCCTTGTATTTTGTGATCCCTAAATTTCTTGAGAGAGAACTGTAGTTGATCCCGTCCACTTCAGCTTTTCCGATAAATTTAAGCATCTGTTTAAGCACGTCAATTTCTTCCACGGCTATTCTTCCTAAAGAAGGAATGTCTCTTCTGATAACGGTATTTACGATATTATCAAGTAACAACAGAGGGTCGGGTTCTTCAAGAGAAAACGGCAAATTTCCTCCTTTGAGATAATTGTTGAAGATTTGCGCATAAGAAAATATTTTTTTATTCCATTGTCTCTCAATAATATCCTCCAAGGTAAGAGTGCCAAAGTTCTCACCATATTTAAAGTAAAGGTATTCCCTGAAAGAAAACGGATATAATTTTTTAATCAGAATTCTGCGCGAAAGATCGTAAGATGACTTGTACAATGAAAGAGAAACAGAACTTGTAAAGATTATGTTCACATCTAAAAAATCATAGATTTTCTTCAAACTCTCTTCGTATTTGTCGTTAAAATGAATTTCATCCAGGAGGAATGTTTTTATATCCATACGCCGGTTTAATTCTTGCACAATCTCAAAAAGGTTCCCCTCTACCGTATCGAGAGAAATATAAAAACTATTTTCAATCTGGAGGGAAAGCTGCTTGAGAATAACGGTTTTTCCGGCTCCGCGCGGCCCGGCAATCCCCACAAAATGTTTCCCTTCAGCATCAATAATCTGTTGCAAAAGGTATCTTTCCCGCGGATAGTTTTCACCATCCTCACGAGCAATCCGGTCAAACTCCATCAATTGAGAAATATCCACATAACATCACCCCTTTTTTACATTTTGTTTAATTATTTTACGAAATGATATACATCTTGTCAAATTGTTTTACAGATTGCAAAAAAACTGCTCTAAATGTTTTGGTCTGACAACTCGTCAAAAAAGAAACTACTCCTCTGAAACTTGGTTCTCCTTTCCATAATATTTTTTTACCCGACGACGGTTTTCACTGGTTTTGTCTTCCTTGTAATAGATTTCAATAAAATGAACTTCACGGCTGAGTTAATCGTAGGCGTAGATTATTCGGATGCCGGATTTTGAGGCTTTTCCGCCGAGGGCATCGCAGGCGAATTTTGTTGCTTTATATATTTTGAACTGTTCGTCCTCAACGTAGGTCAACTGCTTAATCTCGCCGTTATCTATTCCTTTTATGTGATACAGTTTGAGCTGAGTGTTAATAAAAGTTTGCAGATCATTTTCCAGGGAACGGTATTTCTTCCTGAGTTTCTTGAGCTCGCGCTCAAATTCTCGCAGGTAGCCTATCTCAAACGGTGACTTCTCTGTCATGGTCCCGCACCGAATACTCCGCCGTGCGGTAAAACGCGGCGTTGTAGTCGATATCCTCCCCCATTTCTGCGGTCAGCCAGGGCACATCCTTGTGGGAGTATTCGCTGAGCCGGGCGGCGTTCATATCCGACAGCCGGTTTAAAACCTCGTCGATCATCTCCAGTTCTTTCGCGGAGAGATGATCAAGCCGGGACTCCTGAGCCGGCAGGTATTTTGTCTGCCGGTAGTCAAAATATTCACTTTTAACCTCGACCACCTTCCCCTCCTCTTCCATCCGCTTGATGATCTTGATAAATTCCCGCGGAGTTGGACCGTGGTCGTTTTTGATATAGGTCGCCCCGATCAACTGCTGCTCATATTTTTCATAATAATCAAAATCAATAAAATAAAGCAGTTTATAAAGCACCGTCTGCCCCACATTCGCCCTGACCCCCACCTTGTTCACCACATACAGAAGCACCTCTTCAAACTTCTCCAGGTTTTTCTGCGGCACACTGATCCGCTCAAAAGGTTCAGCCGGTTGCTTCTTTTTCTCCTGTTTGGGCGGAAGCACAACTTCCCGCACATCCTTTTTCCCCAGCAATTCTTCCACCGAGA
>CAYTSZ010000147.1:0-5639 GCA_964440635.1 uncultured bacterium | reverse complement strand
TGATAAGATGGCCGAAACGATGGCTGAGGACACTACTTGCTACCGTGTTTTTAAAAGCGTCGAAGAAGTGATCGCCCAGGGGGTGAGTTCTATTCTGGAGTTAGCGGATGAAAAAATAGAGCTTGAAGAATTGAATAACATTCTCTCCCGGGCCGAAGAAGCCCGGATTGGAACGGCTAAAGTAAGCGGAGAAGATGCCGCCCCGAAAGCAGCCGGTCGGGCCCTGGCGTCTCCTTTGTTTGAACCCGACAGAGTTGATTCTCTAAAAGAGGTCATTGTCCATATCTCAAGCGAAAATTTTATCTCCAAACAGGAGATGGCTGAAACCCTTGAGGTAATAAAAGACCGCCTCCCGGCAGATGCCACAATAACCTATTCCCAGACCATTGCCCCGGAAAACAAAAAAGCAGTCCGAGTAACCACAATAGGAACTTTTTGAGTGAAGAATTACATAATTAAGCACGCAGCAAACTCTTGACGTGAGATTGGTGGGGGCATAGTATTTCTATCACACGGAAGAACAGGTATTCCAACTCTTCGGGGGAAGAGGAGGCGCCAGTCATTAATTTTGATTACGAGATTTTGACTTCTGAACTTGATGAAACTGTCGCTGGCTGCATCTCCCGTGCGCGTGGTGATCTGTTTCAGCCCTTCAATATTATTCTGCCCGGCAATGACGTTTCCCTGCGCGAGCGTATTGTCCAGGCCCTGGATGCCGCCGGTCAGTCCTGCAGCGGGATTTCCTTTTATTCCCTCGAACAATTTGTTCGTGAACTGCTTACTGCCCGGGGGCTTGCTGTCCTTGATCAACCGTTAATCAGGCGTTATCTGGCTCTTGAAGGTATTATTCATTCCAATCTCCCTGATCTTGAGTATTTTGATAAACCCCGGCAACTTCGGGAGGGCCCCGGTTATGCCGCCGCTTTCAGTTCTAATATTCGTGCTTGTGAACAGCAGGGTTTGAATAGCGAAGATCTGAAAAAAATCGGTCAGTCCCGTGTTCGTGACCTGGCAAAGCTCTGGGCCCGTGCCGACAGGAGCCTGGGCTGGGGTAATGATCAGCTGGAGAATACTGTTCCTCCAGGTTGTATACTGCAGCGTTTTTTAATTGAAAATGAAGAAAATGATATCAAGATCCCGGACCGGTTCAGTCAAGGACTGCTGCTTACCGAACAGTTAAAACCGGTTGAGGAGAAGGTTCTGGGAACCTCCGTTTTTGAAAATTTTATCCTGCTCAATCTTTTAACTCCCCTTGATAGGGAAGAAGATATACCGTCCCCCCCGGATGGAAATTCCAATGCTCTCGGTCAGCTTAAATCGAGGATTTTTCGACCGGTTACCTATAAAAAAACTGTAAGCGTTGAAAAAGAAGACGATTCAGTTCGTTTCGAGGAATACAGCGTACCCGAGCGTGAGGACGAAGCAGCCGTTCAGTGGCTGCTTCATCGCCTGGAGGAGGGAGACAATCCACGCGAACTTGGGATTGTTTTTGCATCGGGCGAACGCAGTGGCCCACTTTACAGTAATATTAGAAACTGTGAGCGTCTGTTGTCCGAACGGCGTGGAGAGACAGTTAAAATTCCTCTTTTCATCCCTGCAGGGATCTCGCTGGCAGAGGTTCCCGCTGGAACCAGGGTTTTTGCTCTGATTCGCGCGCTTAAATCTTTTCTCCGTCAGGATGAGATGGTTGGTTTGTTGCCCCTTTTAAGATTTGAAGCAGAAGAAACCTATAATGCTTCCAGTCAGCTCTGGAAAAACTGGATATACAACCATGGAATGGTCGGCGGCAGCCCCTCTCGCCCCGATGATGCTGAACGCTGGCCCGACTACCTCGAGGCAGCGATAATGGAAGCGCGCCAGCAGCTTGCGGCCCATGAGCGTGATGAGGCCGGCCGACATACGCCTTCCCCCGAGCGTCTTGAGCGGAGGATCAAGATTATGGAGTTAGCCGGTTCTTCTCTCCGTGAATTGATTAAAATATGTCACCTTGTTCAAACTGGCGAAACGGGGATCCGGGCTATCTGGAATGAAATATCAAAATTTGCTGAAAAATGGTTGGATACACGGCAGGATGGCCGGGATCTGCTGGAGGTTATCGATGAATCAATTAGAAATCAGTTTCCTCCCGCCAATAGCGGGATAAACGGGGAGATGGCCCTCCGGATTCTTTTGTCCCTTCTGCGTGAGGAAAAATTCCCTTTTCTTGAATCCGATGCAAACGGTGTTTTTCTGGGAAATTTTGCAGCCGCACGTTTCCGCTCATTTAAGAGCCTCCGCTTTATTGGATTAAATGAAAATACCCTCCCGGCCGTTCCTCGAGAAGACCCGGTTTTGCCGGATCGTTTTCGTCATAAAATTAACAGGAACTACTTTTCGGATGAAAAACAGGGCCTCGCCGATAGTGATGAAAATGCCGGTCGCCGGTTGCGCTCCTTTTACCACCTGTTGCAATCGGTGCAAAATCAAATAGTTTTTACCTCTTGCCGCCGTGATCGTGAACAGACCCGCCGGGCAGCTTCCAGTCTGTTCATTGATCTTGCACTTGCGTCAGGTAAATCCGGGGAAAGTATCCCCTCCGACGATTTGATCAAGCAGGAAATGCAGCGCGGGCGTCGCCTACAGGGCGAAAACGGTTATCCACTTTCCGCAGGTAAACAGGTTAATCTTGAAGAAAAGGATCGACTCCCCTCCGGCTGGCAGAAAAAAAGCGATTCTCCCCGCCAGCTTACCCGGATGGTTGAACTGCTCCGTCAAAAAGATAGCAGCACTGAATTTTCAGTATTTGACGGTGTGTTTAAGAAAAATATACCGGAGATATGTTTGAACGGGCTGACCGAACAAAAACCGTTAAGCGCCGGAGCTGCGGGAACGTTTCTTTCCTGTCCCCACCAGTTCTTATTGAACCGGGTACTCGGGTTTTATGAACCCGAGCAGCCCGCGCCCACGGCCCAGCTTTCACCTCTGCAGTTTGGAAGTTTGCTTCACGAGGCGGTCGAGCAAATCTATAGCAAGATAGATCCAGAAGATAGTTATAAAACTGTGTTAAAGATGGCTGAGTCGACCGGCCGTGAAATATTTGAACAAAAAGCGCCCCGGTTTGGTCTGGTTGGTGAGGATACAAAAAAACGGCAGAAGGATAGGTTCTTAACTGCCGTGAAAAATTTAATTTATATAGATAATGATAAAAATCGCCTCGGTCGCCGGTTTGAACTCGAGCGTCAGTTTGGTTTTGATGAACCGGTCCGCGAGGGCAATGGTCTGTTTATCAGGGGAATAATTGATCGCGTCGAACACCTGGCCGGTGGCAGCATAGCTATTCGTGATTTAAAATCGGGGAAAAAACGGTCCGATGCTGATTTTTTGCCCGGGTATGATATTCAGCTTGGAGTTTACCGGCTGGATATTATCGGCCAGGGGGCCGGGGAAGAGCAGATAGATGAACTGTCATTTATATATCCGATTCAGACCTGGAGTCCCGAACGTTTGTTTGCTGCCAGCGACCCCGACAGTCTTAAAACATTGGATCAACTTGCCAGGCAGACGGATAAATGGCTTGCGTTAATTGGAGATTTTCTCAAACGTGGTCTTTTCCCCCGGACTGAGGACGACGATGATTGTAGTTTTTGTCCGTTTAAACCAATATGCGGCAGTCGTGCCCAGGAAAAATTTAATAAAAAATTAGAAAAAGCAGAGCCCGAGTGGGCCGATCAGTTCCTCGCTCGCAAGGAGGAATCATAATGGGTGAATTCAACCTGCCCGATGCCGCCCAGCGCGGCAGGGTAATTAAAACCCAGAAAAACGTGATTATCAATGCCGGGGCTGGCACAGGTAAAACTTATACCCTGGTTAAACGTATTTTGCAGCTTGTCGCTCCGGATGATCCGGCTGTTAATGCACTGCCGGTCGAAAAAATAGCTGCAATCACTTTCACCCGCCTGGCCGCCGGCGAATTAAAGACCCGGTTGCGCTCTTTCTGTCTGGAAGAACTTGAAGACGAAACAGACAACAAGAGGAAAGAACTGCTGCGTCGAACATTGAATCATATCGATCAGGCATTCATCGGGACGATTCATTCCTTTGCCGATCGTCTGCTCAGGGAATATCCGATCGAAAGTAACCTGTCGCCGGATTACCAGATAGCCGAGGATATTTCGGAGCTCACATATGAAACTTTCCGCCGCCTTATGGCTGCAGTTAGAACCAATACCCTGGACGAGGAACTTGAAAGTTCTCCTGCCGATATCAGCCGGGCCGAACAGACCGTCCGGGTTGCTCTGGAAGTTGGAATTCCGGAAGAAAACAGCGAAAACCCCTGGGGGACGACCTCCGGGCTGGAGGGGCTTGTAAACAGCTGGATTTCTGGCCGTGATCAGGCCACCCCGCTGGTTAAAAACGAGCTGAATCTGGGGTCTGTAAAAGACACGATTAAAACAGTGATAGAAAAAATAGAAAAATTGCCGGACAACTATTTACCCGGCCCCAGGTTTTTAAAATTGTTTGCACTGCCGGCACTGAAAAAAGCCCGAGCCGCTGCAAATCCTGCCGATTGTTTAATTATTTTAAATGAACTCTATAGCCAGGCTCCTATGAGGGGAGGGCGCGGTGGTTCCCTTTCCACAAAAACAGATTTTCCCGCTGATAAAAGATACCAGCACCTGCATACCAGCTTGCAGGGGAAACCGTATACAGCACATGATGTCGACTACAGCGCAGATATCATCAAACCCTTGCGCCGCTGGCTGGCCTCCCGGCTGGTTGAGTTGCGCCCTCTGGCTATTGAAATGTATGAGAAGGTCAAACGTGAGAACGCTGTTCTGGATCAGCAGGATCTGTTGATCAAACTGCGTAATCTGCTCAAAGATGACCGGGCAGTTCGTCATCGTCTGAAAAAAAGATTTGAACATATACTGGTCGATGAGTTCCAGGATACTGATCCCATCCAGTGTGAGATTGTCTTTTTTCTCTGTGAAGATACCGGTCTTTCTGAGGAAAAAATGGCCGCAAGATGGGACAGGGTAAAACTTGGTAAAAACAGACTCACAGTCGTCGGCGACGCAAAACAGAGCATTTATCGTTTTCGCGGCGCCGATATAGAAATCTACAACAGGGCTGTGCAGGTTATGCGCGACCAGGATGCGGATGAAGGTGAGCTGGTTACAAATTTCCGCACCTCCCCGGAGTTGATCGACAGTTTTAATAGTTCTTTTTCGGCCTATTTTTCAGATGGCGAACAATCTTCCCCCGCCGAGGTCGATTACCACGAGTTAAAATTTTTCCCCGGATTTAAAAAGGGAGGGGGCCGGTTGACACTGCTTCGTTATGATCACGCTGATGGAAATGTGGGTATAAGAATGCCCCTTGAGGCCCGCACTGCGGCCGATTACATTGAATGGTTGACCGGCGGAGAATCTGACCGGGAGATCAGGGATCCCGACAAACCGCTTGATTCTGGAGAGACCCGTCCGGTGCGCCGCAGTGATATTGCTATCTTGAATCCGGTGACAACTCATTTCGAAAAATATCTGCGCGAGTTTTCCCGCCGTGGTATCGCCTGTGAAGTAGCCGGTGGAGCGACATTCCTCCGTGATGATTTTATTAAACAGTTTGTACTTGCTCTGCGGGCCGTAGCTGACCGTTCC
>CAYTSZ010000146.1:0-5690 GCA_964440635.1 uncultured bacterium | reverse complement strand
CCGGCCAATTCCAGTTTAAGCTAATTTTTTCCTCGTTGCTTGCAAATACCAGGCAGGCGCCCTGATATATCTTTTCGGCCCCTTCTTCGGAACGGGATATGGTTTCCAGCGGATAACAGAAAAAATAAAGTTCAGAATCGGAGACCACATTCATTTTTAAACCGGCAATTTTATCCACCAGTGTCAGTTCGGTGATGGTTCCGCTGCTATTTTTGTTTGCGGGCTGTTTTTTACCGTTAAATTCCAGGTAACAGTACTCTTTCTCCGGGCTTCTGAAACCTATATTCACAAGTGTTCCCCAGAGTATCTGTTCTTTTGCTTCCAGAGAAGCCGTCCAGTTGAGACTGCGTTCGTAAAACCTGTAGTTTATACTTTTTATTGTATCCCTGTAGTTGATAGTGACCTCTTTTTTGTCGCAGCAGATGTCCAGGGGGTCTTTCCCTCTTAACAGATAATTCAGCCCTTTATTTCTGGCAAGAGACTTACAATCCGGTTCGTTTTTAAATACGACCGGTTGAAATCCTGCCCTGGGGACGCTGTCTTTTGCCCAGTCTTCGAGCCATTCAGATGGAACCTTTGTTTTCCGGTCGTGTATTGTTTTTACATCGCCCCCGTGCTTGGTTTCTTTAGTGTCTTCCTCCAGGTAGGGCTCCCAGCGCCGGGTTAGAGTGTCCAGGACATTTCTGTTTGCATCCAGTATTTCCCAGGTCACCATCTCGCCCCCGTTCAGGGGATCTATTACGGCAAACTGATCTTTGTTGTGATAAATCAGTTCCTCCTGTCCGTCGCAGTTGTAATCTTCCAGTTTCAGAAACGCGGCTTTTGATTCGATCCGCTCGGTCGCCGCGCTCAGGTTTTTCCAGGCCTCACCTCTCAGGTGGGGAAGACACAGCCCGCCGAAAACTCCGTGCCAGTAGCTATCATTACACTGTCCGGCGAGCAATTTTTCGTAAGCCTCTTTATTGTTCTCTTTATCCACCTGGTGGCTCAACCACTGCATTTTTTTGTGCAGCCGGTTGCTTTCCTCGTATTTTACCAGAAAGTTGTGGAAATATCCTCCGGACCCGAATTTTTCGGCGTCCTCCGGTCGATCATGCTTCCATTTTTCATATTCGATCAGCCGCTCGGAGGGCAGTGCCCACTCCAGCATCTCTTCGTAGGAAGATGTCGGCAGGTAACAGCGCCCGCTGGGTTTTTCGGTTTCAAAAACCGAACCCAGGCTGGAGAGCTCAAATTTTTCTTCCTTGCAGGCAGTAAAGAAACGTTCCAGCCAGCCGTCCTCGTAGACCCATTTATAGGTCTCGGGCCAGCTGCCAAATTTTTCCGCGTCGTCAGCCATCGTCAGAATCGGTTTTTCGTCGTTTTCATCCAGATATTCAGTCAGCCGGTCAACATCGTGAAAAGGAATCCTGTAGCGCAGCTGCTGGCTGATCGGGAATATACCCAGTTTGCTGCCGTTGTATTCGGTCATATAGTAACCGTTCAATTTGCTGCGGTCCCAGCCGGCCATCTGGAAGTGAAAATCGTCAACTATGGTGTATTTGATTCCAATATCAGCCAGAGTTTCGGGCAGATCCGGAATCCAGATCCGTTCGGTCAGCCACACCCCTTCGGGCCGCTGGCCAAATAAAGCTTCAGTATAATCCAGAAGTTTGATAACCTGATTTTTTCTATCATCGGGGGGGATAAGCGGTAAAATCGGTTCGTAAAATCCCCCGCCGAGGATCTCTATTTTATCCTCGCTTACCAGTTCTCCGATCAGGTCTATCATTTCTGTCTGATTGTTTTTCCACCAGTCGAGAAGGATACCCGAGGCGTGGTAACTTATTTTTCCCGGCGGGTTACTGTCTTTGTAACTGCGCAGGAAGGGAAGATATGACTGTTCGGTTATTTTTTCAAAAACGTGATCAAAGTTCCCCGCCGGTTGATGGGCGTGCAGCCCAAAAGCGATCCGGGGAATTAAACGTGCCATTCGCTTGCCTCCGATTTTTTGTCCAGGATCGGAAGATTCAGCGCCCCGTGGACGGGGAATCTTTCAAAAGGCGCGCCGTTTTCAACGAGTTGTAACTTAAAACGGCAGTATTCTCCCGCTGAAAGATCTGTGGCGGCCAGCGGTATTTGCCACTCCAGTGTTTCCCCAAAAAACCATTTAGAACCTTCAATCTCTTTGTTTGAATCGGCGTAAGAGATTGTCCCATCGCCCGCGCTCGGGGGACCAAAAATATAAGTATTATCGTTCAGTTTTATTTCGCACCGGGTTTCGTCCGGCGGCGGAGTCTCAAACTCAATCTTGCCGTAGACATTTTTGGTGTCGGAACCAAAACGGATGACTTTAAATCTTTCCCCGACCCTGGCCATGCTCCCGGTTTCGCGACGAGGAATAATTTTAGCCGCTCCCCACCATTCACGATAATGACTTTCCCGGCCGTCTATGCGCGGCGAGACAAGCAGGCGAGGGGGATCATAACTTGGTTTTTCAGAACTTTGCAGCGGATGATACAGGTGGGAGGGTTCCGGATGCCCGCCCTGCTTGTAGATATATATTAACGTCCGACGAAATATCTCATCAAACTGTTCATCATCCATTGAGTGAAAAGGTTCTCCATACCACCAGAACCAGTCGCTGCCCTGGGCAGTGTGAAGAGCCCGCCAGCACTGGCTGCATTCTTCATCGGAAAGATTTTCCCAGCTGTGCAGCGCTTCCCGGGTTTCGGCCAGCATCTCCCAGGCTCTGACGTCCAGCGAGCTTCCGCCCCAGATGTTAAAATCACCGTTTATCCAGGAACCGGCTCCCATCCGTTTCAACTCCGGCAGATTATTCTCTTCTTCCTCTAAAAAGGAAGAGGGAGTTACTGCCTTCAGGTTATCCGAGTGGGTGAGTCTTTCGTAAAGACCAGAAAGAAATGATTCTCCGGCGTCGTGAAAATATTCCCAGGGATTTTCTCCGTCCAGGATGATCGACAGCACCCGACCGTTTAATCTGTCCGGGGTTCGTCTGCGGATAGATTCTACGTAGCCGAAAAAATCATTCAGAGCATTTTCGGTCCCCATCTTTGAGTAATCAAACCCGATTCTATCGCTAATTTCATGGTCTCGGAAAAAGACCGGCAGTCTGTTCTGCCAGCTGTAAGCGCGGTAAACATCGCGGTCTCCGTTGTGACCTCCGTTTTCATGCAGGGCCCGGTGTAAAAGGGCCTCGTCGGTGGCCGTCCATTTAAAACCAACGTCGGCTATTTCTTTAATAAAATTCTGACTGAGACTTCCCTCCGAGGGCCAGAGGCCCACTTCGTCGAGATCAAACCATTTTTTGGCGGCCTGTTTTGCTTCTCTTAGCTGCCAGCGGGCGTCTTCTGGCCACTGTATTTTCCTTTCCGGTTTTGGCACCCCCGGCATTGCCTCGTCGATGTCGGAGTAATCACACAGCAGCGGACCTATCGGATGAAAATAAGGGCTGACACAGACCTCGGTTTTTGTTTCCTTTAGAAGTTGTCGCCAGCGGGGGATACAGTTTTCCAGGAGGTTTTTCTCAATTTCCCGGATGGTGTTTTTATCATTTTCGTTAAACCCGGAGTTTTTTTCACGCAGCTCGGTAAGCTCGGGATATTTTTTGAGGGCCGAAAATCCAAACCAGGTCAGCGTGCTCCAGACCTGCAGATCAAACAGCTCCTCTTCTTCCCATTTTAACTGCTGTTTGACGGCGGCTTTTTCTTTCACATCAATCCATTTTTTGTGAAGCTCTTTCAGTCGCGGGTAGGGGTGAATCATGGTGGCGACGTGGGCTCTAAAAGCGCCCCGGACAAATCTATACTGTTCTTCCGGATTCAGCTCCGAGGCTTGTTTATCCCGGTAGGCCTGCATCCGGTCCCCGTAGCCGTCGGTGTATTCCTGAATCTGCTGGAGGAGTACCGGCGTCCAGTTCACCGTGACGCTGGCGCCCGGGAATCTCTCTAGCATCTCTGCCATATCGTGATATTCGCGCAGGGTATGCAGACGAACCCAGGGAAGCCTGAACTGTTTTTCGTCCGGGAATCGGTAGAACGGCTGATGTAGATGCCAGAGCATCATTACCGGTAGTGGCTCATTCATTCTTCAAGTAGCCTCCTGTACAGATCATAATATTTGGCTGCGGAATTTTTCCAGGAAAAATCTTTTTCCATTCCAAGTTTAACCATTCCATTCCAGCCTTCAGGTTCCTCGCGGCAGGTGTTTATCGCACGCTTGAAACATTCTATCAAATTATCGGAAAGATAGGTATCAAAAACAAAGCCGGTTTCGCCATCCTCAACAGTATCCGCCAGCCCTCCGGTGGAATGAACGACCGGAACCGTGCCGTACTGAAAACTGTACATCTGGTTGAGACCGCAGGGTTCAAACCGGCTGGGCATACAGTATATGTCGCTGCCGGCCACTATCCGGTGGGCGATTTTTTCGTTGAAATCAAGTATAACCCGCACCCGCTCCGGATATTTTTCCTCCCATTTTTTAAGTCCCGCCTCCAGCCGTTTTTCTCCGGTCCCCAGGATCAGCCAGTTGCCGGGCAGTTTCATCAGCTCGTCGCTTGACTCCAGCAGAAGGTCAATCCCTTTCTGGCCGGCCAGCCGGCTGACCATCCCGATCAACGGTTCTTCTTCGTCGCTTTCGAGCGAGTAGGTCTCCAGCAGAGTTTCTTTCAGTTTCTTCTTACCGCTTAAATCCGAGCGGGAGAATTTTTCTGATTTTTCAAGGTAAACGTCTTTCTGGGGATTCCAGATCTCATCGTCTATACCGTTTAATATACCCTCCAGGTTACTGCTGCGCCTGCGCAGTATATTTTCCAGTCCTTCGCCGAACTTGGAGGTCTGTATTTCCCGGCTGTAGGTGGGGCTTACGGTGGTGATTTTGTCGGCGTAAACCAGTCCGGTTTTCATCAGATTGAGCTGCCCGTAGTATTCCACCTCCGCCGGATTGAAACGATCCCAGCTGAGTCCGGTCAATCCGTAAGAACTGGCCGGGAAAACCCCCTGATACTGCAGGTTGTGGACGGTAAAAACTGAGGGCCGGTGGGGAACGGTAGAATCGGTATTCAGATACATCGGGACCATGGCCGTAAACCAGTCGTGGCAGTGAAACAGATCGGGCATCCCGGTTTTCATCCCCCATGCTATAGCCGCCCGGGAGAGAAGCATAAACCGCCGGTCGTTGTCCGGGTAGGCAGAGTTACCTTCTCCGTAGAGTTCCTGGCGATGATAGTAGGGCGGATAACCGACAAGGTGGACATCAACCCCGCTCAGCTGAGTTTTACCCATTATAACGGTAAAATTTTCAGATCCTAAAGAGAGACTCAAACTGTCGATTTTCTTCCCGTCAATCGAAGAATACCAGGGCATCACAACAGAGACGTTGGCCCCCAGTTTTTCAAGCGCCGAGGGCAAAGCCCCACAAACATCACCCAGCCCCCCGGTCTTGGCCAGAGGAACAGCCTCAGGTGTAACAAACCAGACTTTCATACCAAAAAACTCCCTTCAAACATTTTTATTAACCATACCGGTAAAAGCAAAAAATATAAACCAAGCCAATTCTACCACAGAGCCCCCGGAGGAAAAATAAAAATCCAGATTCCACCACCCGTCCGTATTCCGCCCCTGACGCACAAGGATGTGCTAATGCCGCGAACACAAGAATGTGTAAAAACAGTGCGACCCGGAATCCAG
>CAYTSZ010000145.1:0-5753 GCA_964440635.1 uncultured bacterium | reverse complement strand
GTCAGGCCCCCTACCGGAAACATACTTTTATAGTTGAAATCCCGAAGTACACACCGCCCAGCCCGGTTCCTGTTCTGGAAGGTCCCGGAGAGGAGCTGTATCATTTGTTAGGGAAAAAACACAGTCCGGATACCCAAGAGACTCGTGTTTTTAAAAGTAGACAGGAAGCCGAAGAAGCAGGGTTAAAACCCTGCGGGATTTGTTTTCCGGGGTCTAAAGAAGAAGCTCTTGATGAAGAACTAACCGAGGAGTTAGTCGGGGTTAGTTTTGGTGGAGGAAAAGTTTCACCCGTGTTTAAAAAATTAAAATCAAATTATGAAATTATTTCTGAGTTACCTGAAGATATGAAAAGGATTGCAGATCGTATTTTTCCTTATCGTGTCAGGACCTATATACAGCCAGAGATTATTTATGTGGATACAGATAAAGTTTATTCCTTTAGTCTGGAGGAAGGAAAACTTATTTTAACCCGGGGGCTCTGGGAGTTGTTGGAAACTGAAGAGGAGAAGGCTTTTCATCTGGCCCATGTCCTTGCCCATCTCGATATGCGCCACCAGTTGACTGTAGCAGGAAAAGGTAAAGTTTTTGAGCTAATAGAGAAGGCAGCGAAAAATGCGGCGGGAAGCAGAGCCTGGGGATATTTGAAACGGGTTCATGAAGAACTCGCCGATTATTTTTTAAGTCTACGGGTTTCCGAAAATGGATATAGCAGTGAAGAAGAACGCAAAGCATTATGTGTGGCTTTTATAAATTTGTACAGAGCAGGATATGATTTTACAGGTTTTGAAATATATCGAAAAAAACGCGAAGATATGGTTGATAATTTAAACCCGAAATGGGCTAATTTTTTGCTTTATCATCCTCTGCCAGGTTCATTAACGGAGGAAATTTCGATCTGGAGAGACAGGGTTCCAAAATATTTTAATAAAGGTGTAATTATTCCCGCCAATTTGGAATAAATTTTCCTCTGTTAGTCCTTGAAGGTGATTGATTTGGATAAGATTGTGGTTACCGGTGACGAAATATTAGCTCTGGCGCTCTGCCTGATATTTTCCTCAGAAAACAAGGTTTCTTTTTTTCGGCAGACCACTAACCGGGAGTTACCGTTTTTAATATATCCAAATATTGAATTACTCCAGAGTCAGCGCCGTGCTCAAAAATCTTCTGTTGATACTGTTTTAACCCCTGAGATTGCGGAGTTAATTGAACCGGTCCTGCAAAAACAGACTGCCCTTTTCCCGGGTGAAGATTTGCCGGAACTTGAAAATTTATCCGGTGATTGTATCCGCCAGATTGAACCGTCCCTCTCGGTTTTTTTTAGCCGGGGCACCAGATTAGATAGTTTTTATATTGGTGATGTATACCAAATAAAAAATATATTAAGGGAAACCCTTGAACAAACAGAAACAAAATTTTTCCCGCAGGGAAGCAAAGTCGAAGAGGTGGAGGGAGAAGGGGGACTGACAGTGGTTGTTGCCAGCCCCGGGCGTTATTTATCCGGAGATAAAAAAATTAATAGCGGTGAGCTTTGCAAAACAAAGGTCGTATATAGTTCGGTTGAACTGCCGAAAGACTTCGCTGATTTCACCCCTCTGTTATCTGGAGCGATTGAACTGATTCCCCTCGGTGGCAGACTTTTTATCTCAAAGAAATTTGATGATTACTCCGGGGAAAGTATCCTGGCCGGTGAAATACTGTCTCTTTTTCACGCGGCGTATGAACTGTGTCCGTTTATTTATGAACAGAGTTTTGCTCATCCCGGCCAGGCGATAAGTTTCTGTGGTGCTGACGGGGGGGCCTTTTTTGCCAGTATGTCCGAGGGGAATCGGGATTATTTATTCCTGGAGCCCGGCTATCAGCGTGGTATATGGATGCTTTCTTATATAGTAAACTTATGCCGTCGCTGGCAGCAAGGTATAGAAACCGATATTCTTGATTCGAAAGTGAGCGTCTGATTATATGGAAATTACTGTTAACGGTGATAAAAAAAATATTTCCGCTCCGGTGACGGTTGCTGAATATATGGAAGAATTATCGGTCAAACAGCCGGGCAAAATCGCGGTTGCTGTCAATGGCGAGGTAATATCCCGTGAAAACTGGCAGGATCATACTATCGAAGGCGGCGATGAGATTGAAATTGTCCGTCCTCTCCAGGGAGGTTAAGTATGAGTGAAGATGATGATTATCTAAAAATAGGTGGAGAAAAGTTTTTGTCCCGTTTGCTGGTTGGTAGTGGAGGTCATACTAATCTGGACAAACTCCGTCGCTCACTGATTGCCAGCAAGACTGAAATTGTAACCGTGGGAATTCGGCGTATTAATGTCGGGGGAGCATCCGGATTGATGGATTTGATAGAGAAAATGGATGTAAAGATACTTCCTAACACTGCTGGTTGTTATACGGCGGCCGATGCCGTGCTTACCGCCGAGCTGGGCCGTGAAGCTCTGGATACAAACTGGGTGAAACTGGAAGTTATCGGTGATGATGAGACTCTTTACCCGGATACAACTGAGCTTATCAAAGCAGCGCGGGAACTGGTGGAAAAAGGGTTTGTTGTTTTACCCTATACCAGTGATGATCCCATAACAGCAAAAAAACTGGCGGAAGCAGGCTGCGCGGCCGTTATGCCCCTGGCGGCTCCCATAGGTTCCGGTCGCGGGATCAGTAATCCCGATAATCTGAAAATAATCCGCGAATTCCTGGAGATACCGATGATAGTTGATGCCGGTATCGGCAGCGCTTCGGATGCTGCCCTGGCAATGGAGCTGGGCGCGGATGCCGTTCTCTTAAGCAGTGCTATCTCCGGGGCTGAAAAACCGGTTTTAATGGCGGAGGCGATGAAAAACGCTGTGGCCGGCGGTCGAAAATGTTACCTGGCGGGGCGAATCCCCCAAAAACTTTATGCAAAACCAACTACTACCATGCAGGGACGGATCCGGCGTTGATCTTTTTTATTGCAGGGAGGCAAAGTGATGTTAGTTCACATATATATTCCTGATTTTATTGCCCGGGTTCAGGCCCGTTCCCAGGGGCTTGTCGGCGAACCGGTTGCTGTTTGTGATAAATCCCGAATTATCAGTATTAATGAACCCGCCAGGAAACTCGGCCTGAAGCCGGGTCTGTTGCTGGGAAATCAACAATTTTCCTCGGAAATTAATCAGCTTGAGTTTGACCTGAAACCGTTGACTCGCGAGCAGGAAAAATTAAGAAAAAGGGTGCAGGACCTGACACCTCTTCTGGAAATTCTGAACCTGGGGGAGGTCCTGGCAGAAGTTGAAGAATCCGAGGCCGTTGGAAACTGGCTGGAGCGGCAGAACGATGAAGAAATGAAGTTTTCTGCCGCTGTAGCTCCCACTGGCTGGCTGGCCAGGATAATTTCCCGTCGCCGGCCGGATGATTTTACGATTGTTGATGAGAATTATCGTAAAACTTTAATGGGAGTTAAAATTGAGGATGTCTGGGGGCTGGGGCATGAGTTTAAAGATAAAATGCGGCAGCTTGGTATAGAAAAAATGTCTGAAGTTTATGAACTTTCGGAAATGGAGCGCCGCAAGCATATTGGCAAAAATAGTCGCTTTTTGCATCAAATATTGAACCGGGTCGATCCCCGGCCTTTAAGTGTTTTTTCAAGACCGCGCTCTCTGAGTAGAGAGATTTCTCTCCCCCCCGAGGAAAGCGAAAACAAGGAGCAAATAAGAGATATAATAGATCCGGTATTAAAGCGGTTCCAGACCAGACTGCGGGCTTCTGTGAGCTGCAGTCACAGGTTGCGGCTGGCCTTATCCTTTGAACATAACAGTCGAATTATGCGTTCGCATGTGTTTCCGCAGCCGGTTGACGAGGAAAAAATATTAAAGTTTGCTCTTCGGCAGATGCTCAGGGGTATAACCCTCTCGGAAGCCGTGAAGAGTGTTGTTGTTGAAGTTGATGTTATTGTGGCCGATATGGAGAATTATCATCTTAAAGCTCAGCGGGGTGCGACTGATTTTGAAATCATCGACAACCCGGATTAGCGCCGTATGTATTTGTTTTCTCGTGCTACTGCTTCTAAGTGCTGCCGCGCCTGATCTTATTGAAACCGGTCTGGCCCACTTAAAAAACGGGGAACTTGACCAGGCCCGGGAAAAACTATTGCTTGTCCTCGAACAAAGCCCGGATGACGAGCGAGCTCTTTATTACCTCAGTCTTATAGCCCAGCGCCGGGAAAAAGATGAAAAAGCATTTGAGTATTTTAACCGTCTTGCCCGCCGGGCTCCGGATGAGTTTAAATATTTTATTCCGCGAGAAGTATATCAGTTTACCGGAATCCTGGCTCATCAGATTGGAGAACACCGTCGGGCGATGGAATTACTGGAGAAAGCCCAGCGGGAGGCCGAATCTGAATCGGTCTATCAGCAACTGGAGGGCTGGCGCCAGCGTGCGCGCTCTGCTTATTTGCGTCAGTTGGGTCGTGAGAAGGAGGAGCGTTTGCAAAATTTAATAAAAAGCAGCGAAGAATATCTGAAACAAAATCAACCCCAAAAAGGGCTGGCTCTCCTGCTGGAACACCACGAGGAGTATAAGGGTGATGCTGAATTTGATTCTCAAATCAAAAAATTGCGCCGGCGAGTGCAATTTCATAACTGGCTTGAGGAGTCCGGACAGGTTTCGAGGGAAACATCGGCTTCTGAGCTGAAGGATTTAATTAAGAGGGGGATTCGCCTGCACAGGATGGAAGAACTGAAATCGGAAGTAAAACCGGATCTGGCGAGGCTTTATTATTACCGCGGCCAACTTTATTTTAAAAATAATAATTTTTCTCGGGCCAGAGAAATGTTTTTCCAGGCTTTGAGTCTGGAATCAGAACCCGAACCCCAGACACTTCAGGCTCTGGCCCGCAGTAATTATCAGCTCGGAGATTATCAGGAAGCGAGAGAGAATATAGAAAAAATAAGAGAGCTTCATCCCGAATTTACTCCCGACAGGAGACTGCGAAGAGCAATATGGTGGCAGACGGAGGGTTATACGTGGCTGTATGGTGGTATCGTGGTCGCTGTTTTTTTATCTCTGGCATCATTTTTTCTATATAATTGGAATCTATTTAATCGTCTTGGTATGGGGCTGGGAAAACTTTTCTATTTTCTGGGTTGGGAAAAGAGTGCTTTGTTTGTATTTCAGCACTTTTGTGAAGTTGAGAAAGTGGATAAAAAATCATTTGAAATCTGGTTTGAAGTTTTATCCGTGAGAGCTGAAAAAGAGCAGGTACTTGAGCTACTGCGGGTCAGAGAAGAAATGAATGAACTGCCCACCGGGTTGCGCCTCGAATACGCTTGTTTGCTTCAAGAATGCGGAGAAATTGCCGGGGCCACCCAAATATTTGAAGAATGTCTTTCTGAATGGGAAAAGCTGGATAAAAACCAGAGGATAAAATTAACCGGAAATTTAAGCAAAATATATTTAAGACAGAATAATGAGTCCCGTGCTTTTGACGTTCTGGAGATGCTGCTTGCGGAAAAACCCTCCGATAGTCAGCTCAACCGGAGGTTGTTGGAACTGGCCGCCAATCTTGGTTACTGGGAAAAATACAGACAGTTGGGACGTAGATGGTTTGATAATGTTTCAAAACGTTATATTCAGAAAACACATAGAAGAGGATAGAAAACAGAATGGTAATTATAAAGATCTAGAAGATTTTCTTACAAGGATTGAAAAACATGTTAATAAAAAAACACTTGAAGCTTTGGTACAATCCTGAGCACTTGATACTTTTGAAG
>CAYTSZ010000144.1:0-5827 GCA_964440635.1 uncultured bacterium | reverse complement strand
TGTTGGTTCAAATATTGTCGCCGGTATAACCGATGATAACCGTTTGAGAATATTTGCCGGTGAAACACGGAATATGACCTCGACCGCGAGTGCGGGGGATGATGTTGTCATAAATCTTGCTGATGCTTCGGATCTGTCTGTAGGGGATGAAATCTGGGTTTCCGATGATGCACCAGGTAATTCTGAAATGGCCAAAATAAAATCAATTGATCTGGGAACAGATAGTATTACGGTCGCTCATCTTGATAACACATATAATAATGGTGGTGAAAAAATACAGTTTGATGATCCAACCGCCAGTTTCAAAGTAAACGATACCGCCAGCCAGCAACTGGTAAATAATGAAGGTTCGGATGCCGTATCAACTGTTAGTGTTAATTCAACCACCGGTTTTGAAGTGGGTGATGTGGTTACAGTATCCGATTCCTCCACTAACAACTCCGAAAAAGCTATAGTCAGAGCCATAGGAGCCGGAACTCTGGATTTGCATCTTAATGCTGGTGGTGGTTATACCAATAACGCTGTGGTTAGCAGTTCGTCGGCAACCACCAACGTAACGGCGGTCGCTGTTGGCCCGGACGCTGCCACTACCGTGGAGGTGCCCGATGCAAGCATTTTTCAGGAGGGTGATGTGGTTGAGTTTTCAGAGCTGGATGTCGGAGGAAATATTGTTAAAGAAAAAGCTATAGTTAAAAATGTGGATGTTGGTGCCAATGAAATAGAAGTTAATCTTGACAACGTTTATACCGGCGATGTCGGTGGAGGTAACGCTTCGGTAAGAAGGGTTGAAGATAAACACAACAAGCGCAACCTGCTTACGGCGCTTGGGATGCACCGGCTTTATAATAAAAATGATACTTCGACAAAAATGGCAATCGAAGGGCAAAGTCGGGGAGTTCCGCTGGCCGACCAGGTTACCGGGCTCAAGGTGGATGAGCGGATTGATAATAATCCGGACCTGATTGCCGCCGCCGGGGGAGTGGACCAGAATTTAAACGGAGTGGCCAATGTTTCAAATGGAGCCGGTGACGGTTCCAATATGTATGAACTTTCCAATTTGAACGGGGTGCCCATAATGGACGCCAATAATAACTCCACGGACGATTTTATAAGTTCCATGGTTTCCGGTCTTGGTAACGAAGCCTCGCTTATCTACAGTGAGCAGCGTTCTTCGGAAAGTCTTGTCAATCAGATACAGGATAGAATTCGCAGTGTTTCATCGGTCAGCCTGGATGAAGAGATGACAAATATGCTGCGCTATCAGCAGGCTTACCAGGCTTCGGCCAGGGTAATTTCAGCGGCCCGGGATATGGCCAACGCTGTATTCCAACTCGTATAAACAGGGAGGTTTAAATTATGTCACGCGTGTCTTTCTTTTCACGGTTTGAAAATCCGCTTCGAATATTAATGGACAACACCGCCAAGCTTGATCAGACCATGCGTAAAATTTCCAGTGGTAAAAAATTATCCAGACCTTCCGACAATCCGCCGGATCTGGCTCGCCTGTTTAGATTTCATAATCAGTCCGAACAGATTGATCAGAATCAGAAAAATATTTCTTCCGCCCGTAATTTCTTAAGTAATTCAGAGGGAATTTTAAGCCAGGTTACAAATATATTTCAGCGGGTGCGGGAACTTGGAATAAGGGCGGCGAATGATTCTCTCAGTTCTACGGAAAGAGACCTGACCGCTTCCGAAGTTGATGAGCGGCTGGAAGAACTTGTAGATATTGCCAATTCCAAAATGGGCGGCCGATTTCTTTTTGGTGGAGCGGAAACCGAAGGGGTTGATGAAATATTCAGTGTTGAACGTTCCGGGAAAGGAGAAATAATCGGGGTAACCTATAATGGTGATGCCAATAACCTGCTCAACCAGGTAGGCGAAGGGGAAACTGTTGTCTCAAATATTGCAGGCCATGAGGTTTTTCAGGCTTCTAATCAAAAAATAACGGGTGGAGTTGAATTTGCAGATCCAACTGTAACTCTTGATAATATTACCGGATCTAAAACAAAGGGCTATTTCCAGCTCGGTGGAGAAAAATATTATTATGATACTTCCACGGACACCGTTCAGAATCTTGTTGATCGGATCAATAGCAGCGGTGCGCCCATAAAAGCAGAAATAGTTGATGCTGTTGATGCGGCTGGCAATCCCATTGCAGGACAGTTTCAACTGGCCTTTGAATCACGAACTCCCCAGCAGATATACTTGCGTGATTTTGATCGTAATCCCGACGATAAAACTACCGTAGACGGTTTGCTTAAGGATCTTGAATTTGTGGACGGGAGTGATACGGATACGGATAACTTCCCACCCTCCCTTCATCAGAATGCCACAGTTTATGGCAAAAGCGTCTTTGATGCCATGATCGATTTCAGACATGCCCTGCAGGCGGGGGAACAGAGTTATGATTCTACTGTTACCATGCAGTATGGAAACGCTAATGTTGATCCTACCCGTCAGCTTGGTTACATTGAAAACAATATTGCAGAATCGATTCAGCAGGGACTTGAGGATATGCAAAACAGTATTGATAATAATCTTGTTCACCGCAGTATCGGTGGTGCCCGGACCAACCGGGTCGATTCGGCTGAGATCAGGGCCCAGGATCAGAAATTGAATACAACAGAGCTTATTTCCCAGCTTGAAGATGCCGACCTGGCGGAAGTTATTACAGAACACAAGATGAGAGAAGCGGTCCAGCAGGCTTCTTTGCGGATGGCCAGCCAGGTAATGAAACTTAGCCTGGCAAACTTTATTTGAGATTTAATTATGGATTGTTTGCCTGATGCGACTTTTTTGTTTAATATAGTAGACACTAAATAAAAATAACACAGATAGAAAGGAACAGGTTTCGAAATGAAAATAGAATCGAAACCATACGGAGAGATAGAAATAGATTCATCTAAAGTGGTCACGCTTAAAGGTGGTCTGTTTGGTTTTGAAGGGAAACAAGAGTTTGTAATTATCGGCAAGGAAGAGGAAAGACCTTTTGAGTGGCTGCAGTCGGTGGATCAACCCGATCTTGCCTTTGTTATTGTCCAGCCACAGTATATAAGATCAGATTACAGTCTTTCACTTTTGCCCGAGGATTACCGTGATATAGAAGCGAATTCTTCCGAGGATATAATAACCTACGCAATTGTTGTTGTCCCCGAGAACCCGGATAATATGACGGTCAATTTAAAAGGACCGGTTGTTATTAACCAGGATAATTTGCTTGGCAAACAGGTTATCAACCAGGTGGAAGAATACAAAGTTCGCCACAGGGTCCTGGATGAACTGGAAAGCAACGAAGCTGAAGAGGTCACTGCCGAGGGTGGGGCATAATGCTTGTTCTTACCCGTAAAGTAGACGAGCGTGTTATGATTGGTGACGATATTGAAATAATGATTGTCGGCCTCGACGGTGATCAGGTTAAGCTGGGGATCGACGCCCCGCGTGACATTCCTATTCACCGCCAGGAAGTTTACGAAGAGATACAAAACGAAAATATTGCCGCGGCTAAAGCCACAGGCAGTGAAAAAGCGACAAAATCTGCCGCCGATTATATTCGGAAAAAGCAGGCCGAAAAGGAGAAAAAGGAAGGAAAGTAGAGCTTTTAAGCCCTGCACGAGAAAAAATAAAATTATTTCTTGACATTCAACTCTGGATGTTGGAGAATATAATTAGTCAAAGAAGAAAAAGGCTGGCAAGGATGCTGGCTAATTGATGTAACACATGGAGGTTTGATAACTTGAGCATGATTTTTCTATAGCCTATTCTGGCTGTGCAGGTTAACTGCGCGCAGCGGGATGGGTTTTTTTGTTGTACTACAGTGATGCTTCTTAGCACACTTTATCGTATGTATGTTGTATGTGATGGGGCTCATGAGATACACGATTTTTTATCGTGTTGGATTTTTCATATAGAATATGATTATAATAGTTTCGGCCGCTCGCCGGCGGCGGAAACTAAGGATTGTTCTTTGACATTTTAATAAAGCCAGCAGTTCGAGATACGGGCTGGCATGTTGTTACATTTCGTTAGGCAACGTTAAGAGTGCGTTAACTTTGCCTGGCAGTTATTCTGCCATTCTTAGTAACACCAGTAACATTAGTAACACAATCTTAGCAACATAACTTCGGGTCATGGATGATCCGAATAACTCCAGGAGGGAGTGTTTTACCGATGGGAGACTTATTTCGTATTAACAACAACCTGTCAGCTACATTTGCTCAGCGACAACTTAATCAACAAAGTGGTGCTCTGGATCAGGCTCAGCAGAGACTGGCCAGTGGGCTTCGTATTAACGTTGCCGCTGATGACGCAGCAGGACTTGCTATTTCTGAGAAAATGCGCACCGCCCAGCGTGGTTTAAACCAGGCGGA
Source organism: uncultured bacterium (assembly GCA_964440635.1). Taxonomy (GTDB): domain Bacteria; phylum T1Sed10-126; class T1Sed10-126; order T1Sed10-126; family T1Sed10-126; genus CAYTSZ01. The sequence continues at coordinate 1,457 of CAYTSZ010000144.1, read as the reverse complement.
GTCAAACGCTCAGGACGGTATTTCCGTGCTGCAGACTGCAGAAGGTGGACTTTCGTCCATCAATGATAAACTTCAGCGTGTTCGTGAGCTGTCCGTTCAGGCAGCTAATGACAGTTTAACCGGTGCTGACCGTGCGCTGATTCAGGAGGAGGTCGACGAGCTGGTCGACGAGATCGACCGGACCGCCTCTTCAGTTCAGTTCAACAACCGTCAACTTCTGAAAAACAAGTTTGCTACTGTTGACGAGGCTGGAGCGACCGACAGCACCACACAAGTTGGTTCTTTAACGTTCCACATTGGTTCCAACAGGAACGAAACTTTGACCCTGGACACCACCGATATCGCTACCACCACATCCAATACTCTGGGTGTGCGTGATTCTAGTACTACGAATGCTATTCAGGTGACCACCCAGCAGTTGGCCGAGTCGGCGATACAAATTGCTACTACAGCGATTAACTCGATATCGACCACACGTGCCAGCATTGGTGCTGTCCAGAACCGTCTTGAAGGAGCCATTGAGTTTCTCCAGGTTCAACAGGAGAACGTCCAGGCTTCCGAAAGCCGGATCCGCGACGCTGACATCGCCCAGGAAGCTGTAAACCGAACCAGGGCTAACATTCTGGTTCAAGCGGGCACAGCCGTGCTCGCCCAGTCGCAGCAGACGCCGCAACTGGCCCTGCAGCTTCTCTAAATTTTAATTAACTGCCGGTCCGTATCTCACTGCTGGCTTTTTATATTTTAACTTTGATATTATGTATGGTGTGAACTGTGGATCAGGGATTTTTTTAACGGGAAAAATAAAACGAACGGGATGAACAAAAATGAAAATTGAATTACCGGGGGTGTACCTATCCCAAACAGGTGATGAAATCTGGGGGAAATCTGTAGACAATTCTCCGGAATCCGAACTGGATATGGAGATTAAATTTCAGAATTCACAGTCAACTGACCAGGCCGAATCAGCCGGGATGTTTTCCGGGGAAGAGCAGGAGCTTTTCTCCCGGGAAGAGCTGGACGAAGCAGTCGAAATGATGAATCATTCCGCTGCTACATTGGATAAAGACATTAAATTTAACGTCGTTCCCTCGGAAAATTTAATCCAGGTCCAGATAAGTGACGGGGAGAGCGGCGAGCTTATCAGAGCCATCCCCCCGGATAATGTTCTTGAGGTTCGCAAAAGAGTGGAGGCCTTTTTAGGCCTGATGTTAGACGAACGAAGTTAACACACTTTATTATTTACCGGGTTTCAATATTTATTGATTTGCCCTTTTAAACCTTCCATATATCTATTATCCCCCCACAAGTATATTTTTCCGCACTTTTTACAGTTTCCAGTCGTATTTATCTGGCTTGTTTGTCATTCCATTCTTAGAGCCAAAATATACCAGTTTTGATTTTGACCGTCATTCCGGCCCCTGACGCACACGGATGTGCTAATGCTGTGAACACAAGGA
>CAYTSZ010000143.1:0-5947 GCA_964440635.1 uncultured bacterium | reverse complement strand
GAATCACCCCCCCGCACCGTATCCCGAATATGCCAGTCCACTGAATCTTTTTCCTCCCGGCCCAGAGCCGCCCCGATTCCCCCCCGGGCCGCAGAAGTCCCGCTGGCCGTAGGGAAAACCTTGCTGACCACAGCAATTTTTCCCGCAAAATTCCGCCGGGCAGCCATAGCCGCCCGCAGGCCGGCCCCCCCGGCCCCAATAACAATAGCGTCATAAGAATGAAAAATTCCATCACCCATAACAAAAAACTCCAAAAACTAAGTTAATTAAAGAGAACCAAACAGTTTATAGTTCCTCGTTAAGTTCATAGTTAAACGATTAATCAAAACCATCATGCCGGCAATCTGTTCGTTGACTTTACTCCTTCACTTTTTTTACTTTTCAAGTCGTTACGCAATCACGCAATCACCTAATTATCCAATCACGTCTTAGCAGTTACATTCTAATCACTATTAAAGTCTTGAAACTCGGAGCGGGAAACTATAAACTTTAAAACAAACGAGTTTCTTTCACTAATTATACAAGGAGATTAGTTGCTTATGAATATTTCTAAAGCCGTTTTAGATCTGGCCCGCGAAGCTATAGAAACTTACTGTCGGGAGGGTGCTGTGATTGAGCCACCCGGTGAGCTGCCGGCCGGGTTGAAAGAAGAACGGAGTGGAGTTTTTGTGACCCTCAAAAAAGCCGGCCGTCTGCGCGGTTGCACGGGAACATTTAAACCAACCCGTGACTGCTTAGCCCGAGAAATAATTTATAACGCAATAGGTTCAGCCTTTCGCGACCCCAGGTTTCCTCCCGTCGGGCCAGAAGAACTTGATTCCCTGGTTTATACTGTCTCCCTGCTTTCCGTGCCAGAGAAAATAGATTCCCCGGACCAGTTAGATCCCGCTCGCTACGGTGTAATAGTAGAATCCGCAGGTCGTCGCGGTCTTCTGCTACCGGACCTGGAAGGCGTGGATACCGTGGAGGAACAACTGTCCATAACCCGCCAAAAAGCAGGCATAGGACCCACAGAGGCAGTAAACCTACAACGCTTTGAAGTAGAAAAATACAGCGAAGAAAATTCCGGCGCATAGATAAACACAGCTAATATTTCCCAGTTTTTAACTTTCATCCTGTCCGTCTTGTTAATCCTGTCCAAACAGCCGTTGACTTTGCTGTTTGTAATTGCTGCCAGATCACCTCTTCGCCCCTTTTTCCTGTCGCTATTTATTTCTGGGTTTTTACCTCCGTGTCCGCTGTGTTAAAATCGCCTTTGAAGTTGATATTGAAGTTGCCTACAATCATATTTTATCAGATGTGATCCGTGCGCTCCATGTCGTTGACTTAGATTTTACACTCTTAAAATGTTTTGAATTATCTCTGTGTCCCTCTGTGAACTCTGTGGTAAAACAGGTGTTGACTTTGATGTTTCTATTTCCCACAGGTCGCTTTTTCTCTGGACTATTTGGCAATTAAAAGGTAAGATTTCCAGCTTAACATTTATAACTGATAGAATTAATGAACAAATATGTAGGAGGGAATAATTTTGGAATTTATTGCAGAAACACACAGTATGTATCCCCGGGTTGGGGAATCGAATCAGGAGCTGCGGCTTCGTCGCGCTTATCACGATAACGATCACGGAAAGATCGACGAGGAAAACCTCAATTCTATAATGGATTCTTACGTTGAAGAAGTAATTAAAGAACAGGAGTCTGCCGGTCTTGATATTATCACTGACGGTATGATTCGATGGTACGACCACATTTCCCATCTTACGGCCAACATGGCCGGAGCCGAAGTGGGCGGGCTTATCAGATATTTTGACACTAACTACCTCGTTCGCGAGGCTCAGGTTACAGGTCCTGTTGAATGGCAGCGGCCCATTGTGGTTGACGGGTATGAATTCGCCCGCGATGCAGCGGAGAAACCGGTTAAAGTTATTCTTACCGGCCCGCTTACACTTGCCCGCCATTCCGTCTTTGAAGATAGTTCATATATAAATGAAGAGCAGTTGGTCGGCGATTACGCGGCTGTGCTCGAACAGGAGATAAGAGCTCTTTCCGAAGCCGGAGTCAAACACCTTCAGATTGAGGAACCAGCTCTGCTGCAAACACCCGAGGATGCCGATTGGGTCATGCCCCTGCTCGAAAAACTTTTCGAAGCAGCCGGAGATATTGAGGTTCGCCTCGCCACTTATTTTGGCGATGCCGCCGGACTTTACGATGAATTTCAGGCCTGCGGAGCTGACATTTTGCTGTTTGATTTCACATACAGCGAAAATCTTGTCTCCTTCATAAAAGAAAAAGGCAGTGCCAAAAGGATAGCTTTTGGTATTCTGGACGGTCGAAATACAAAACTTGATGATGTTGAAAAAACCGTAAATACCATAAAATCTGTTGCCGGAGAGCTGCCGGATGGAAAAATACCGGTTACCTTCTCCAGCAGTCTTGATTATCTTCCCCGTGACCGTGCGCGCCAGAAGCTGGAGCGGCTTGCCACGGTTCGTGACAGTCTTAACGAAGGAGCTGGTTTATAATGAGCCGCGAATTACTGGAAAAACATGGAATTGATCTTCCTTTTTTACCTCTGACTACGGTGGGTAGCTTTGCAAAACCGCCGGAACTCAAAGAGGCCCGCCGCAAACACCGCGAAGGCGAGATTACCAAAGCCGAACTTGATGAGGAAGCCCGCGAAGCTACCCGTTTCTGGATCAACCAGCAGGAAATGATGGGTTATGATGTTCTTGTAGACGGAGAGCAATACCGCGGGGACATGGCAACCTATTTCGCCGAAAACCTTGATGGTTTTGAGATTGGTGGCCTTGTCCGTTCTTACGGCAACCGTTATTACCGTAAACCGATCGTTATCGATGAGATCATATGGAACGAACCTATTACCGCAGACTGGTGGAAGTTCACCCGGGATTTGACCGATAAACCGGTTAAAGGTATGCTCACCGGTCCCTACACGATGATGGACTGGACATTTAACGAGTACTACGATTCCCGCGCCGATACAGCGCGCGCTTTTGCCGACGCCATCAGACTGGAAGTTCAGGCCCTGATTGATGCCGGCTGTAAAATAATTCAGATCGACGAGCCGGCCTGTTCGGTTCGCACCGACGAGATGGACCTGGTCGTAGAGGTTGTAGACAGAGTGGTAAAAGATATGGACGCTTACTTTTTGACCCATATCTGCTACGGAAAGTTTGACGAAATATACCCGAAGATGCTGGATATTCCCGTCCACAACTTTGACCTGGAATTTTCCAATAGCGAACTTTACCTCCTGGATCTCTTTGAAGAGATCCCCTTCACAAAAGATCTTTCTTTTGGTGCTGTTGATGTTCACGACCACCGGATCGAAAACCCTGGTATAGTAAAACAGCGGATAGAAAAAGCCCTGTCGGTAATCCCCGATGAAAAATTATGGGTAAGTCCTGACTGCGGTCTTAAAACCCGCACGGTAGATGAATCCATCGGCAAGATGGAAGTAATCTCCACAGCAGTCCAGGAGTTAAGAGCCGCCCGAAGCTAAAGAAGAGATTGCCCCCGAGCCTCTCCCCACCCGGGGAGAGGCAGGGAAAAGGCAATAAAAAGTCCTCCCCAAAAAGGGAGCTTAGCTCAGTGGAAGAGCGCTACCTTCACACGGTAGAGGTCGCAGGTTCGATCCCTGCAGCTCCCACCATTAATATAGCAAAGTTCAGTGTTCAGAGTTCAGCGTTGGATAACCAAACTGCGACCTCTGGGGAGTCTGAGGGGATTCCCCTCAGGGGTTCAGGCACAGGATGTGCCGTGGGGGAGCAGCGAAGCGTTGAGGGGGAAGAAGCTTCCCCCTCAAAGAGCAGGATGCGATGAGTGGGCAGGTTCGATCCCTGCAGCTCCCACCATTAATATAGCAAAGTTCAGTGTTCAGAGTTCAGCGTTGGATAACCAAACTGCGACCTCTGGGGAGTCTGAGGGGATTCCCCTCAGGGGTTCAGCCACAGGATGTGGCGCAGGGGAGCAGGTGCATTGTTTATGAGTTTATTCCACGTATTTTTTGATATCCATGGCACCGTGAAAAACACCGATTATGTCTATTTGTTTAGTAGATTTTATCCAGTAAGTGATACGATAATGGTTGTAGAGGAGAATTCGTATATTTTGTTCTGATTCGTTATAGCGGTATCCGGATTTAGGAAACTGCTGGAGGATTTGTGTTTTTTTGTAAATTGAATCTATAATTTCGTCTGCAACTTCAGGATTGTCACGAGCAATATAATCATAGATTCTTTTTAGCCATTGTTGTGCTTCGGTAGTCCAATTTATTTCGACCAGGATTTTATTCTCCGCTTCATTTCGTCGTTAGAGATGGTTCGCCCCGCATTAGAATCTTCGACACCTTGTTCTACCATGCGGTGAAAGGCGAGTTCACGCAGAATTTCTTCGTAAGAACTGTTATCTGGCTGTTTCTCAATAATTTCTTTCATCTGATTTTTGGCTGGGATACTCATAATTAATCCTCCTTACAGCAAGTATAAACCAGCCCGGTTTTATTTTCAAACAGTAAACTGTTAATTTTTGATTATTGTAAAACCCGAAACTGGCAGTCGAAAAATCGGTAAAATAAACCCACATTCCTGTAACGTCTCGAATTGATTCCGGTGTATTTCACGAATTAAGCCCGTGAATCCTCGCCACCAAAGCGAAAGCCTCTGCACTGGATTAAATTCGGATGGAATCTTTTAAAAATTATTTAGCTCGCAGATTAACGCAGATGGACGCAGATAAAACATAAAAGCGAAAGCAGAGAAGAGTGGGTTTGAATTTAGGATCTTGAACTTGCAACTGCTTTCAAGGCCCAACGGGCCGATATATATTAGCCCGGGGCGTAAGCCCCGGGTTTACAGGCAAAAAGGTTGTGAGGCCTGAAGGGCCGGCATAGTAAATTCTTGTTATATCGCCCTTTCAGGGCTAATAAATATTAACCCTATAACCCGGGGCTTACGCCCCGGGCTGTTAGTATGTCGCCCCTTCGGGGCTTTGCCTTTGCTGTCATTCCGGCCCCCGAGCCGGAATCCAGAGGGTTTGGGCGAGGGTTTTGTGTTAAGCTGTGAACCAAAAACAAAAAAGTATTGGTTCGCAGATTAACGCAGATAAAACATAAAGCAAAAACAGAGAAGAGGGTTAAAAAGTTATATAATGAAATTGAAATAATTTGGTTTGATTTTGAATTTGATCTGCGCATATCTGCGTAAATCTGCGAGCTAACGGGTGTTGAATTTATTTTTACCTAATTTCCTAATCGCTTAATCTCGATTCTCAATATTCAATTTTGCTGGGCTTGTTTTCCCGTCCGTAATTCGATAAATTACACGGGATTATCGTGATACGTTACAATAATTCTTGTAGCCTTTTTTGATTTTCTGGGAATAGTTCGTGTAAAATTTCTTTCTCAAGGTTAACATTATATTGAATCATCGTTGATTAAATTTTCTTGGATTGTGTAATTTCCTCAGGGTTTAATCTGAAGGGGGCGCGGTGTTTTTTTCAAAAATTAATAGACACACTTATATGGACTTGAATCCTACCGGGAGCTGATTAAATTATGTTGATTGACTGGTTTATAGAACTGCATCCGATAGTGCAGGCTTTGCTGGCGACAATGTTTACCTGGTTTTTGACTGCCGTGGGGGCAGGACTGGTTTTTTTCTTTAAAGAAGTGAACAGAAGTGTTCTCGATGGAATGCTTGGCTCTGCTGCCGGGGTGATGATTGCGGCCAGTTTCTGGTCTCTGCTTGCTCCGGCGATCGAGATGGCTGAGACCGGGCCGGTGCCCGTGTGGATACCGGTTGTGGTGGGATTTTTAAGTGGCGGGGTGTTTTTATGGTTGGTGGACGAGTTATTACCGCACCTGCACCTGGGATTTCCTGATAAAGATGCGGAGGGAGTTCAGACGAACCTGCAGCGCAGTATACTGC
>CAYTSZ010000142.1:0-6057 GCA_964440635.1 uncultured bacterium | reverse complement strand
CTAATGCTGCGAACACAAGGATGTGTAAGAACAGTGCGAGCCGGAATCCAGGGGTTTTGATTTTTGGTTTTGTGTTAGGTTGTGAACCAAAACAAACTTAAAAAAAAATTTGGCTCGCAGGTGGACGCAGATAAAACATGAGTCCACTCCAAAAACGTTTACCCAAATCAAGGGGGAAACGTTTTTGGAGTGGCTTATTAAACCATATTTAAGTACCGGTTAGAACCACCGGCCCTGTTAATTAATTCTTGTAACGAAACAAGAAAGGGTAATTCCTTGAGAATTTGTATGGTTTCGGGTTATAATTGTTCGGTTAGGAAAAAAATATATATTAACAGGAGGCTGATGTTGTGAGTAACAACGATGCAGGCAAAACTGGATTAGATAACATCGCAGGTCCCACCCTGCCGGAAGAAGATCTTGACCTTAAAAAAGGGTCCGTTGACGTAACCAAACAAAGAGAACCGATAGCAAGTGATCCCGGCGATTCGCTTTATCATACCAACCTTTTTATGACCGACGCCCAATTTAAATCAGAACTCGAACGCTGTGAATACTGTGAGGAAAAACCCTGTAAGGATGGTTGCCCCTGCGACTGTTCGCCGACCGATTTTATCCGTTCCAGCCAGATAGACAATCCCTCGGATATTAAACGGGCTGCAGCTCAGATTATGACTCTCAACCCTCTTGGCGGGATATGCGGGCAGGTCTGTCCGGACAAACACTGCATGGCCAAATGTGTCCACAAGGATTTTGATAATTCCATAGAAATCCCGATGATTCAGGCAACTATAATCGAAAAAGCCAAGAAAATGGGCGTCATGCCCGAACTGGAACCGGCTGAAAGTAACGGCAAAAAAATAGCCATAATCGGTGGCGGGCCGGCCGGCCTGGCTGCTGCTGCTCTTCTTGCCCAGCGCGGTTATGAAGCCGATATACTGGAGAAAGAGGACAAACCCGGAGGGATGTGCAACATTATTCCCGATTTCAGGCTCGATAAAAGTGTCCTGCGCAGCGACATCGAATGGACACTGAACATCGACAAAGTAAATTTGCAAATTGAACAACAGGTTGAAGATACCGAGGCGCTGCTCGATGATTACGACGGTGTGGTGGTGGCCACCGGACTCTGGGAACCTATTTTTCCCGGAATTGAAAACGAAGAACTTGGTATCGCCGGACTGGATTTTCTGTTTGATCCCGAAAGTGCCCGATTAAAGGATAAAAATGTAGCTATAATCGGTGGTGGAGCCACCGCTTTTGACTGCGCGATGATCGCCAAACAACAAAACCCGGCCAAAGTGGAACTTTTTGCCCTGGAGAACCTCAGTGAAATGCCCCTTACCAACCGGGAAATGAACGAACTTACCAACAGCAACGTTGATGCCGACGGCCGCATTCAGGTCGACGCTATTCTCAGCGAAGACGGTGCGTCAATCAGCGGTATTGCGACGAAAAAAGTAAAACTCAACGGTGAAGAGTTCAAACTGGATGCAATCGAACCGATCGCCGGAAGCGAGAGCAAACGCAACGATATCGATGTTGTTATTTTTGCCATCGGTTCTCGCCCGCGATTTAAAAAAGTCGACAACCCCGCAATATTTTATGCCGGTGATTGCATAGAAGGACCGACAACTGTTGTCGAAGCCTCGGCGGCCGGAAAAAATGTTGCCGATAAAATCGACTGTTTCCTTAACAATGAAGAGATTCCTGAATTTTCCTACAACGATAATGGCTGCGTAAAAAGCAGAATAGAAATACCGGGTTACAATTATCATCCGGTATCGCTGGAAACAGATTTCTTCGGTTACAAACTGGAACATCCCTTCCTGCTTTCGGCCGCACCGCCGACCGACGGTTACGATCAGATGACCCGGGCTTACGAAGCCGGCTGGGCCGGAGGAATAATGAAAACCTCATTTGCCGAGGGACCGATTCATATCCCCGCTCAGTATATGTTCAAATACAGCGACGACGGTACATTTGCCAACTGCGACAACGTATCCGGACACCTTCTGGACCGCGTCTGTGGAGAAATAGAGCAACTGGTTGAAGAATGGCCGAATAAATTAACCGCCGCCTCCACCGGTGGGCCGGTTACCGGCAACGACGAGTCCGACTGCAAACAGTGGCAGATCAACACCAGGCGGCTTGAGGACGCCGGAGCAAAATTGATTGAATACAGTCTTTCCTGCCCCCAGGGCGGAGAAGGAACAGAAGGAGATATTGTGGCCCAGAGCGCTGAACTCTCAGCCAAGATTATTGACTGGGTGATGCAGACCAGTGACCCCGATATTCCAAAACTGTTCAAATTAACCGGAGCCGTCACGGCGATAGAATCAATTGTAAGTGCGGTTAAAGAAGTTCTGGACCGCTATCCGAATAAAAAAGCGGGAATCACACTGGCTAACACCTTCCCCACTCTGACCTTCCGCGAGAAAGAAGATGAGGCGTGGGAAAAAGGTATTGTTGCCGGAATGAGCGGACAGGGAGCACTTAACATAAGTTACCTTTCCCTGGCCAAAGCTGCTCCCCTCGGAGTGGTTATTTCCGGTAACGGTGGCCCGATGGACTATAAAGCCGCCGCCGACTTTCTGGCTCTTGGCTGTCAGACCGTGCAGTTCTGCACGATGCCCACAGCACTGGGATACAAGATTATTGATGATCTGACCGAGGGTGTCAGCCATCTGATGGCCGACAGAGGAATCAGCTCGATGGATGAACTGATCGGAATCAGTCTGCCGGATCCAATGTGGGATTTTATGGATCTGCCGGACGAAAAAGAGATTTCCGACCAGGACCGCGATCTATGTGTGCAATGTGGTAACTGCACCCGCTGTCCTTATCTTGCTATTGAGATGGACGAAGACAACTACCCGGAGACAGACGCAGAGCGCTGTATCGGCTGTGCGATGTGTGAAAAACTCTGTCCGGTCGATGCCATCGAACTCAGGGAGCGCACCGCCGAAGAAGCGGAACTGCTCAGCGAAGAGTAAACTGGTAGGAATGCAATAAACATTCTTATAATGGTGGATTGCCGGATCAGCCAGCACTTAATCGGGAACCGCCAGTGGGAATTCTGTGACTTTTCAGCAACTCCCCGATTGAGTGCTGGACGGCAATGACAGCACGCTGAGTTTTGATTTTGACCGTCATTCCGGCCCCTGACGCACACGGATGTGCTAATGCTGCGAACACAAGGATGTGTAAGAACAGTGCGAGCCGGAATCTATCGGTTTTGAGTTATGGTTATGGTTTCGGTTTTGATTTTAACTCTTAACCATAAACTATGAACTATAAACTGGTTTCATCCCCGAGGTGAAACCCAGAGGTTTTTAAGTAGCAAGGAATACAGATTAAAACAAATTTACAGGAGGATTATGATGGAAGAATATTTAATAGCTAACGGAACGGTTATCACACTGGGCGGAAACAATCAGGTAATTAAAGACGGAGCTGTATATATTAAAGACGGCAAAGTTGCCGATGTTGGCGAAACCAGCGCCCTTAAAGACAAATACGATTGCCCGGAGCGCATTGATGCAAAAAACAAAGTTGTTATGCCCGGTTTTATCTGCGCTCACCATCACCTTTACAGCACAATGTCCCGTGGTTTTGCACCTCCGGGAGAACCCGCTTACACTTTTGAAGAAATCCTCGAAAGACTGTGGTGGAAACTGGACAAAGCCTTAACCAGCGATGATGTCTACTACAGTGCTCTCATCCCGATGATTGAATGTATCCGCAACGGGACCACCACCCTGCTGGACCACCACGCCAGCCCCTCCTGCCGTGAGGGCAGCCTGAAGGTAATTTCTGATGCGGTGAAGGAAAGCGGACTGCGCGCCTCGCTCTGTTATGAAGTCAGTGACCGCAACAAACCAGGTGCCGGAATCGAAGAAACCGAACGGTATCTGAAACAACTAAAAGACGAGGACCCCGAAATTCTTCAGGGTATGGTCGGTATTCACGCTTCGCTTACAGTTTGCGATGAAACGCTGGCCCGCTGCAAAGAAATCGCCGACAAATACGGCGTTGGTTATCACATTCACGTCGCCGAAGGCATCGAAGATGTCGAAGACGCAATTGAGAACTACGGTATGCGGACGATTGAGCGGCTGGTGGATCGAGGTATTTGCGGCGACGATTCTATTTATATTCATTGTGTAAATATAAATGAAAGAGAAATGGAATTGATAAAAGAAACCGGTACCAACGTCGTTCACAATCCGGAATCAAATATGAATAACGCCGTCGGCGTTGCTCCAGTACTGGAAATGATGAAGCGTGGAATAAAGGTTGGATTGGGCACGGACGGAATGTCCTCGGATCTTCCGGCCCAGATGCGCTGCGCTTATCTGCTTCATCACCTGGACCAGGAAGACCCGCGGGTTGCCTTTATGGAGGCCCCCCAAATGCTCCTGGATAACAATGCAGCGATTGCCAGCAAATTTTTCCCGGTCAAACTGGGCGAGTTGTCCGAAGGAGCGGCGGCGGATATTGCGATTCTTGATTATAATCCGCCCACCCTGCTGAACAACGACACATTCCTCGGCCATCTTATCTTCGGAATGGTTGATGCCACGGTTGATACCACCATCGCCGGCGGTAAAATTCTGATGGAAAATAAAGAACTTAAAGTTCTGGACGAAGAAAAGATTGCCGCAAAATCTAGAGAACTATCCCAACAGCTCTGGGACAGAATCAGCTAAAAGTATTCTTGCCCGCCCCATGCGGGGCGGGCATTTATTATTCTGATCAATCTGTACACAGGCCGTCATATAAGTCCATATGAACCGGGTTTGTGCGAGCATTTCAATAGTTAACTTTTTTCAATTATAAAAAAAGAGGCCATCCCATGCGCAAACTATCCCTGAAACAGATCCAGCCGGGAGCGCAACTGGCAGTGGATGTAAAAATCCACTCTCCTCACCCGGATACTCTCTATAAAGTCCGGCTTGAACGGGGAACAAAATTAACAGAAAACCATTTGAGACGACTGGAAAAAGCTGGTCGTGAATTTGTTTATATCCACGATCCTGATACTGATGATCTTGAAAAATACATGTATGATGAGGATATTAACGCGATCGAAGAAGAAATCGGCAGCGAGATGAAACAGATCGAAGACGATATAAAAACAGGTAATTTTGACAAAATTAAAACAAAAAAACTCAGACGGACAATTGACGAGCTTGTGAGCGCTTTGAAAAGCACAAAGGCACTTATGGCTTTTACCAGCCTGAAATCTCACGATGATTATACAGGCAAACATTCAATAGACGTCTGCCGGTTGACCCTTGCGCTGTTATTATCTAATGAAACCATACTCCAGAAAAAAGCCAATGAAGAAACGGCAACCAATAAAATAGTAACAGGTAAATATCTCATGGAAGACATCGGTATCGGCTCTTTGCTGCATGATATTGGCAAATGGGAGATTCCCACAACTTTATTGAATAAATCCAGCAAACTGGAGCCGGAAGAATGGGATGCAATGCAAAAACATCCTGAAATCGGCAACGAACTGCTGATCAAACTACAGAAAAAAGGGATTATTCGAAGTCCGGTCCGGATGCCGGTTATCTCTCACCACGAAAAATTCGGCGGCGGGGGCTATCCCAGCGGAAAAAAGGGAAACGACATCCATATTTACGGCCGGATTACGGCCTGCTGTGATGTATATTCGGCTCTTACATCAAAAAGGCCCTACCGGATGGCAATGACACCCAACCGGGCATTGCAAACAATGCAGACAATGCAAAAAGAAAATACCCATTTTGATCCGATGATTTTTGACCTTTTTTTAGATTTTATCCATCCCTTCCCTGTCGGTCAGGAAGTGGTATTCAGTGACGGGACCAGCGGTGTGGTCTGTGAACTGACAGAGGATAAATCCCAGCCACGGGCCCGGGTTCTCTATCGGGGAAACCGGCGCCTGGATAAACCCTATGAGCTAAAAGTTAACTGCCCCGGCTCGCCCGCTATCATAAACTGATTCAATCCGTAACTCACCGCTTAACAGTACCTTCCAATGAAGAAAAAACAATCCTGAAT
>CAYTSZ010000141.1:0-6064 GCA_964440635.1 uncultured bacterium | reverse complement strand
GAGTTAGCCCGGGTGAAAAGCGTTGAGCCGGATGAGGAAGAAATTCCGGAAACCGGGAGGGAAGAGATTGTTGATGAAGATCAACCGGTTTTCTCTGTTTTGCTTTTTCCCCTGCAGCACTCCGACTCGATTGAAACTCTGGGTTCTGAACTTCGAAGCGCAGATAGCCTTGCTTATTTCGGTTCCCATCTGGGTGTGATCTTGCCTTTTACCCCGCTGGCTGAGGCCCGAAATTTATGCCGGCGGCTTAAAGATAAATTTTATCTGTCAAGTTTTAAACTCTGGCAGTATCCGACTGATTTCAAAAATTATTACGAACTGAAAACATCAATAGAAAAAAGATTATAATCGCCCGGTCTAATATCCGGAATTATAAGTTGTCATCAAATTATATTTATTGGGAAGTTTGATCTATGGACGAAATAGCTAATATAAACAGGAATGTTCAAGAATACGGTTTGATTGAACCTGCCGCCGAAAAAATGGATTTGTATGACAGTTTCAATGATGTTCTTTTACGTCTGGCCTCTTTGTTTCGCCGCCATAAATCGGCTTATGAGATAGTTTACTCCTCGCCGCGTCGCGCTGATTTCAAATTGAGGAGTGATAGACAGTTTACCGGCGATGTGATCGAACAGAAGTTTGATTTAATAGAACCTTCAGAAAATATTCACATCCGGGCAGAAAAAATTAACAATACAGTTTTAAATGGACTTGGAGAAGAACTGAAGATACTTGCCGGCTACTTCCATGCGGCATCAGAAAATATCTGGCAGGAACCCGAACTTAATTTTCTTTTTGCCGGTGCTTTTAAAGCTGAACTCAAGGTTGAGTTTGAGCGCTGGCGCAGATATGAAACACCGTTTACATTGATTGTTGTCAAAGTGGGGGAGCAGAATTCCTGGCAGTCTGTCGGTAAAGAATTAAAACACCAGGCCAGGGCCGGAGATATTATTGGTTTTATAGATAAAAACCGTCTGGCTGCATTTTTTCCCGCCCGGCCGGAGGAGCAAAAGTTGTCTGAAAAGATTGAGCAACGCTTAATGGAAAACTACGAGAGTTCTGATCTGGAATTACAAATAATTAATGTTCCAGATGATTGCGATGATTGGAAAAGTATAGAAAATAAAATTGGTTTTAATCAGGGAGAGTGATTGTGTTGTCTAAGAACAACTTGAATCTTAAAAGAATTGATATTACTCAGTTGAGGGATCTCGAACGCGGTAAACTGGAGAAATTTGCTGGCGCTCAGGATATTGAGGAAGTAGAAGAAAAAGATGAATTAGATCTTATTTATGCTATTTTAAGAAAAAAAGCCCATGCCCACGGTAATCGTTTCGGAAGTGGAGTTCTGGAGATTTTACCGGACGGATTTGGTTTTTTGCGTAAAGCCGAGCAGAGTTATGTGCCCGGAGAGAAAGATATTTATATTTCGCCGTCGCAGGTCAAGAGATTTTCGTTAAAAATGGGTGATACGGTCACCGGACAGATACGCCCGCCCAAAAACAGTGAGAGATTTTATGCTCTACTGCGGGTTGAAGCTGTTAACGATGCCGACCCCGAGAAAGCAGCGAAACGAACTGATTTTGATAAACTGACTCCTCTGTATCCGGAACAAAGATTACGGCTGGAAACCAATCCCGAAGAGGTTTCTATGCGTATAGTTGATCTGTTCACACCGATAGGGAAGGGGCAGCGTGGTTTGATTGTTTCCCCTCCCAGAACCGGTAAAACCGTTCTTCTTCAGAAGGAGGCAAACAGTATCCACGAAAATCATCCGGAATGTTACATCATCATTCTTCTGATTGATGAAAGACCGGAAGAGGTAACGGATATGGAGCGTAATGTTGGCGCCGCCGAGGTTATCTCCTCAACATTTGATGAAACCGCCGACCGTCATACCCGCGTGGCGGAGATGGTCATTGAAAAAGCAAAAAGACTGGTTGAGTGTGATCGCGATGTGGTTATTTTTCTGGACAGTATAACCCGTCTCGCCCGTGCCTATAACCTGACTGTACCCACCAGCGGAAAGGTACTTTCCGGTGGTGTCGATTCAAATGCCCTGCATAAACCAAAAAGATTTTTCGGAGCCGCCAGAAATATAGAAGGAGGCGGAAGTCTGACTATTTTAGCTACCGCTCTGATTGAAACCGGGAGTCGAATGGATGACGTTATATTTGAAGAGTTCAAAGGAACCGGTAACATGGAAATAAATCTGGTTCGCGAACTGGCAAACAAACGCATTTATCCGGCAATAGACCTCAATCGCTCGGGAACCAGAAAAGAGGAACTTCTCCTCCCCGAAGATGACCTGCGAAAAGTATATCTTCTGCGCAAGGCATTAAGCCAGCTACAGACCAGCGACAGCATGGAGATGGTTTTAGAGAAAATGTACGAAAGCGAAAGCAATGAGGAATTCTTAAACATGATCAACGGAGGGTAAGAACCAGTTTATAGCAAACACAGTTTATAGTTCATAGTTTCCAGTTTATAGTTCAAATCAAAAGGGATTCCGGGGTCAGGCCCCGGGATGACAACCAAAACAGGTTATCTTTGCCGTTGAAGTTCCCCCCATAACGCAATCACCTAATCACTTAATCACGATTTCGCTGTTGGGCCTACTCCTTAACTTCTTCACGTTTAAAGCCGTTTGTTTTGAAATTGTCTTTCTTTCCGACTTCGTGCCTTTGCGTTCCCCTGCAGTATACTTTCTCTTTTGACGTTAAACCATCCCCAAATGTTTTTAATTTCCTCTGTGTCCTCTGTGCTAAATTAGCTTTTGATTTTGAAGTTGCAGTTAATCCTAATCAGATGTTATCAGATTTTATCCCTGAGCTATAAGATTTTGACTTTACCCTCCTAAAGTTTTTGATGTTCCTCTGTGCTCCTCTGTGACCTCTGTGGTAATTTTTTTTGAATTTGACTTTGCCCTTTCCCCTTGTCCGCTTTTAAACTACCCGGTTTAATATTTCCAGGTTGGTTTTTTCCCGGCGCTGGAATTCCAGTCCGCTTGCCTCGTAGAGATGGCGAACTCTAACCACTTTCAGATTGACCCAGCTATCCCCGCAGCGAACCAGTGGGCCCTGTTCACTGGTGGTAATTGCGCCGGGTCGTTTTTCTTCTCTGTGATCACTTTTTTGCACCTCATATATTTCCAGCCGCCGGCCACCGAAGGTGCAGTAGGCGCCGAAAAATGGATTGGCCGCCCGGACCAGGGCATCTATATCCTCGTATTTTTCCGACCAGTCAATACGCAGGTGTCTGTCGATTACTCGAGGAGCAAGCGGCAGGTCATCCTGCCCGGATTGTGTCTGCCCGGCGGGCATTTCTTTTCCTTCCAGGAGATCTTTTAGCAGATTAATGGCCATGTTACTGCCCAGTTGGTTCAGGCTGATGAAAAGTTCTCCCATGGTCGCATCTTCGGGAATTTCTATTTGTTTCTGTTCTATTATCGGTCCGGTGTCGAACTGTTCATCCATTTTGTGCAGAGTGGAACCGGTGTGTTTTTCCTTGTTTCTTATTACCCAGAAATACGGATTCGCCCCCCGGTATTTTGGTAGCAGGGCGGGGTGAATATTCAGCGTGCCTTGCTCGGGGTAATCAATCATTCGGCCGGGTAATTTTTTATCGTAACCAATTGATATTCCGATATCGTAGTCATGCTGGCAAAACCACTCAAGAAAACTATCATCAGCCAGGCTGGTTGGGAATTTATAGGGGATATTGTTTTCGGTTAGCATTTGAATAAGTGTTGCACATTCGTTCCGGAAAGTTTCCGGCAGAAGTGCCGCTTTGATATTAACCTGTTTCAGTTCTATCAGATCCTGCAGTAAAATCTCCCCCGTAATCGGGAGCAGGTAAGTAACTATGTCCATACTGTTAAACTCCTTCCTGATTCCTGCCGATAATAATCTTAATAGCAAACTCCGGTAATATCTCTGAACCCATTCGACGAGGAGCTTTGATTCATTGTCCAATTCTAACATAAATCTTAAACGTTCAGAAAATAAATGGCGGATAATAATATCCCCGCTGTCATTACTTTGCCTGCTTGTTTTTCTGGTTTATATATCCTGGCCCTATCTGGCGGGAAGCGGAGCCCACGACTTTCAGCTTAAAAACCCGGTGGGTGTGGATTTTCTGGCAGGGGAGACCTACAACTATGAAAATAGCGAGTCAAGCGAGTCTTTTCAGTTTGAAAATTTGAATATGAACCAAATATCCGACCAGTTAACTCCCATGCGCAATTACATAGATCCTTTCGAGCAGAGTAAGGTTCTGGAATTTATTGAGCATGAAGTCAAGCCGGGGGAGAGTCTGTGGAGAATTGCCCGCAGATATGGGCGCCAGATTCACACGATTGCCTCGGTCAATTATTCTACGCTGTCCAGGCTGGGTCATCTGCCGGCGGGAATCAAACTGCGAATTCCAAACCGGGATGGCATTATGACCACACTTGATCCCGGTCAGACTCTCTGGGATCTAATGAAGACTTATGACGTCGATTACCGTAAAATCCTTGTTTTCAATGATATAAAATCAACTTCCAGACTGCGTCGGGGGATGGAACTTTTTATCCCCGGGGCAACTCCGGTTAATCCTTATCGTTATCGATTTAATCACGGTCGAAAAAAAGGAAGTTATCTCTGGCCTTTACCACCGAAAAACCGACGCATTACTTCTGGGTTTGGTAATAGAATCCATCCGATTTATAAACGCAAAATTTTTCACACTGGAATAGATATTGCCGCCAGACATGGCACTGCTGCCTATGCCGGAAGGGCCGGGAAAGTCAATTTTGTCGGTTATATTAACGGCTACGGCAAAGTAATCAGAATTAGGCACTCCAGCCGGGAGGAGAGTTTTTATGCCCATCTGAGTGATTTCCTTGTAAAACGCGGTCAGTTCGTCGAACAGGGCCAGCCGGTTGGGAAAGTTGGTAGTACCGGTCATGTCACCGGACCCCATCTTCATTTTGAAATAAGAGTTAACGGTAAACCGGTCGACCCAACTAAATACCTGCCGTAATCCAAACTACTTAAAGGAAGATTCGATTTGAAAATAGCCTGGTTGGCCGATTATGATTACAGCCAGCATCCCGGCGGCGCCCAGCTCACCAACCGTATAATGCTCAAAGAAGCTCCGGGATATTCTATCGACAAATTTACTCACCAGAATTTTTCGGAACTGGATATAAAAAAATATGATCTGCTGATCCTGAATAATGTAATTGCGCTGCCTGATGAACTGATGAAAGAAATAGTAAACAGTTCCGATTATGTGAAATACGAACATGACTGGGAGGGAGTTACAGATTTCAAGACCAGTTTTCCAAATCTTTACAAAAATTCCCGCCTGAATATTTTTCTTTCACCTTTTGCCATGGATGTATATTCTGCTAACGGTCTGCTGCCCGAAAACGATAATCGCTGCGTGTGTATTTCTTCTCCAATTGAAAGTTTTTTTGATATTAAAATACCAACCGGGGAAAGAAGACC
Organism: uncultured bacterium; assembly: GCA_964440635.1. Classification (GTDB taxonomy): domain Bacteria; phylum T1Sed10-126; class T1Sed10-126; order T1Sed10-126; family T1Sed10-126; genus CAYTSZ01. The sequence continues at coordinate 566 of CAYTSZ010000141.1, read as the reverse complement.
GTCCGGCCAGGCTATCTATACGGGAGAATTATCTGCCCACAAAGTAGCCGGTCTCGTAGAGTGGGCGAGGGGAGAAGGCAGTGATTATACCGTGGATATGTACGGCACGGATTATGGTTACCGCAAAGAATTAGAACCCATCGCCAATCTGCGTCACCTGGGAAGATGCAAGCACGAGGATCTTCCGCTGATATACAACCAGTACCGCACCTTTGTTCACTTCCCCCAGGCAGAAATTTTCGGTCGCAGTGTGGCGGAGGCATATCTATGTGGCTGCGAGCTAATTTGCAACCGGCGTGTGGGTTTTCTTTCCTATGACTGGGATTACAGCGATTACGAAGATATAAGAAAAAAACTATGCCAGAAAGCCCCCCGCCTGTTCTGGCAGCAGATCGAATCAGTCCTCAAAGAATAATAAAACCTGGCCTCGTTCGGGAACTGCCAGTGGGAACTCTGTGATTTTTCAGAAACTCCCCGATTGAGTGCTGGACGGTAATGAAGACAGTATGGCTTGAGGTTTGATTTTGACCGTCATTCCGGCCCCTGACGCACACGGATGTGCTAAT
>CAYTSZ010000140.1:0-6067 GCA_964440635.1 uncultured bacterium | reverse complement strand
ATGCTGCGAACACAAGGATGTGTAAGAACAGTGCGAGCCGGAATCCATTGGTTTTGAGTGTTGGTTCTGCGTTCATCGGTGAGCTAATTATTTTGATTTCTTATTCGAAGGGTTAGAGGTAACCCAGGTCTTCCAGGGATTCTATCAGTTCTTCCTGTTCCTCGCGGTCTTCGATTTCCTCCGAGGCTTCGGGCTCATTTTCAAGATCAAGGGGATCGGGGAATCTGGTGCATAGTTTGTGATCCAGTTCCAGCATCAGTTTATCCATTTCTTCGTTTTTACCGCGCAGGTTTTCCTCCTGGAAGTGATCTTTTTTCCAGTTTATAAGTTTTGGTTCTTCAATCTCTACCTGGCGGCTGAGATCTTCTACTATTTTTTCTTTGTTCTCCCGGCCCGGGTTGTCTTTCAGAAACTCGGTTAATTCCTTTACCAGGGGAGCGGGAGGTGTTTCAAAGGCAACTTTTAGAATTGCTCTTTCTACAAATTCCTGTCCCTCAAGTTCGTAGTCTGATTCATTTAATCCGGTTCCCATTCTCATATATTTAAAACCGTCACCGGTTATGATGGCGTGGGATTTTAAAAATGCCCGACGGGGGAATGGGGTATCGTGTTGATCGTCTTCCTCGATGTCGGCGCTGTATTCGCTGTATACACAGCGGGTGGCATCGACCGGCTCCAGCAGGTTTTTACCCGAAAAAAGCTTTTCGTCGGTATCAATACCGCTTAGTTTGAGTAGCGTGGGGGCAAAGTCGACCAGGCTGGTTAGCGGCTGGTCTTCCACTTCCGGGTGTTTTTCGGGGGCCATGAGGAGGCCGGGGATTCTTATTAAATCCTGGTCGGGCGAGAAAGAATGTTCGAAACCCTGCAGGCCGCCTCCGCTACGGCTGGTTTCACCGTGGTCGGCGCTCAGCATGAAGACCGTTTTTTTACGTATCTTATCTTCAAGCAAAAAATCTTTTAATATGGAGAGATTGTGTTTATCGTAATGGTTTATTCCCTCGATATACCAGCGTGCCGCGTATTTTAGAGAATCATCAATTTTCTGATCTCTTTTGATATGTATGTGGTAGGCGGCTTTTAAAAACTTCCAGAGCAGAAGTTTCCCGTCGGCGCTGTAGGGGGCGAGTTCGCTGCCACTTCTTCTTATGGCATCGCTCCGTTTGAAACGGTAATCTTTGTCCAGCAGCTCGGCGAGTTGCTGGCCTTTTTCGAGAGCGGCGTTGTGATAATCACGGTCCGGAGGATAATGGGAGAGAAGGTATGGATGATGGACGTCCATAGTGTGGAAGTAGGCAAAAACTTTTTCTCCCTCTGTGTTTAAACGCTCAACCTCGGCAATCAGAATGCGGAAGGAACCTTCCAGTTTGTAATCAAAAAGGTCCTGGATGCCGTTGTGTTTAAACAGTTTAAGACCATTAAAAAGGATGGTTTTGAAACCGGCATTTTTAAACAGGCGGGGCAGGGTGTTCTCCTTTTTAGTAAGCGGCCGTTGAAAACCATACAGTCCGTGCTCGCGCGGATAAAGACCGCTGAGCAGACTGGCCACTGCCGGGGGAGTGGAGGTGTATGGAGAGTGCAGATTGGGAATTATGTTTCCGGCTTCCAGCAGTTGATCCAGAACAGGAGTATTCAGTTCACCGGCCAGCCCCAGCTTTTCCAGCAGCCCGTCGTGGCGATAGGGTTTAAGGGCATCAAACCGCAAAGAATCAACCAGACAGATAATACAGTTTTTTATCTCAGACATTATAATCACCCCGCATAAGCTGATAGAATGATAATAGCTGCGCGGGGTAAATACAAGGAAAGTGACCTTGCCTGCCTGCGATGATATACTTTTCGAGAAAAATAAGGAGGCGTATTCAATTAGTCTTGATCTGAGCAAGCAGGCCGAAAAAATTAAACAGAAAGTAAAAAGCGGGCAGGAAATAAGTCGGGATCAGTTGTATGTACTTCTGCTTTATCACTGCTTTTATGAGGAATCTTTTCCCGGAACCCAGACCAATGTTAATCTGCAGCCGCTTGTTGTTCCTGAAAAAGCAGATAGAATTGCTGTCTTTCAGTTTACCAAACTGGGTGATGTGTATACCACTTTCCCGCTTCTTAGCTGTCTGAAAGAAAAATTCGGGCCTGAAGAAATAGTTTTCTATACCGATCCCGCCTACAGGGATGCCCTCGCGGGGGTCGAAGAGATTGACAGGATAGCCACTTTTCCCATCAATGAATGGAGGGCGAGGACAAAAGCAGGCCAGTTTGATTTAAACTTGATTCCCCGCTGGCTGGAAGAGCAGTCCGAATTTGATCTGATCGTAAACTGTCACGACAGCCTGCGCTCGGCCCTTTTATCAGAGCTAATTGAAGCCGGGATAACATGGGGATTGCGGCATTACAGCCGGGGAGGACTTAGAGTTACCGGCACCGCTTTTGGACTCTGGAAACTTCTTTATCCCTATCTGCTTGAAATAAACGGTTACAGTCCATCTGATCTGCCGGACCGGTTTCCCGTTGCCCGCCAGAATCTGCTGCGTTTTGGGTTTTCCTCCGAAACCGCCTATAAGCTGCAGTTGAGCGGCCAGCGGTTGCCAGAGCAATTTGCTGAGGTAAAAAGGACAAAAAAATCAGTTGGTCTGATCCTGGCCGGGGGATGGGACACAAAGCGCTGGCCGAAAGAAAACTGGAAAGATCTTGTCTGCAAGCTGGAAAAAAACAATTATGAGATACATCTTATCGGCGGGGGGGATGTAAAACAGATTGCGAGGGAAATAAAAAAATCAGTTCCCGCCGCCCATGACTGGTGTGGAAAGCTCGAGCTGGCTCAAACAGCCGGAGCGCTCGAAAAGATGGATCTGGTTGTCTCCAATGACACAGGGCCCCTGCATCTGGCCGGCTGGCTGGGGCTGCCTCTGATTATTCTGAGCGGTCCCACCCGGGTGGGAGCCAGCGGGAGAGAGGCTGCTGTTATGATTCAATCAAAAATTGATTGCACCGGCTGTCAGCAGCACAAGTGTGATAACGAGGTAGACAGAGAATGTATGCGAGAGATTGCCCCGGGGCTTGTTTATTCTTTAATAGCAGATTTTTTTGAAAGTGGATTCAAATCTCAACTGAAAAGAAAAAAAGAACTATATTCCAATCTTAATTTTTACTTGAAGAGGGCAGAGGACACCTTTTCTTATTATCCTTATCCTGAAACCTATGAAACCTGCCGGCAGATTAAAAAAGTGCTGCTCGGCTGGTTGACCACCGGGGTAATTAATGAAATAAACGAACGATTCCATCCCGATTCCGGCCGTTTGCTGGGGAAAAACTGGCTTGAAGAATGCGCGGGAAGACCGGATTGGGATCATAAAAAACTAAAACAGGTCACAGAGGAGCTTGCGGTTGATATAAAACAGTTAAAACAATACTGGCGGACTAACCCGCAAGAGATCAATTTCGCCGCTCAAAAACCCCTGGGGCCCCTGCTGGCAGGGTTGTGTATGTTCGGAGCGCAGCAGAGCGATGTTCACCTGGCCAGCCGTCAGTATCAAAAAATAGCGCTTGAACTGATGGAAAAATTTGTTCGAATATTAACCTGAGTTGAGTGATTCTTGATCGGAGACACCCTATCTCTCTGAATCGTTCAATTCAGGTTAAAGAAGGAGCTTAATAATGTCTGAAATTAACTGTTTCGGTTATCTTTATGGGAATATAGGTTATGCGGTCTTCAGCCGTAATTTTTTTGCGGAACTGTCGGAACTTGTTGATATAACGGTATATCCGCTCAGCACCAACAAGAAAGAATTTAAACTTGAAGAAAGACTGCAGGCGGTAGTTGAAATGCCAGATAGTGTTGATCCCACAAAACCTGCAATAGGAATCCTGCAGCCGGCGCAACTGGCTGAATTTCCCGGTAGTCCGAGTATAGGGTTTACAATTTTCGAAGGAACTGCCTTTCCGGACCCGGAATCAGAGGGGCTGGAGGCGGTTGACAGGCTCTGGGTTCCTTCTCGCTGGGCCAAAAAAGTGCTGGTGGAAAATGGAATATCCGCCCGGAAAGTCAGCGTGGTTCCCGGCGGAGTGGATCCGGATGTCTTTAATTCCAATTTTGAGCCCCATCCCGATTATTATAACGAGGATAAATTTACTTTTCTAAGCGCCGGCAAATGGGAGAAGCGCAAAGGCCATCGCGAACTGGTGGAAGTTTTTTCCCGCACTTTTGAGGGCCGCCGGGACGTTGAGTTGCTGTTATGCGCGGAAAATATGTTCCGTCCGGACCTGGAGGTAGAAAACCTGCTTGAAAAGATGAATCTGCCGCAGTATCCCGAGATAAAAGCGGTTGGTCCGCTGGAAACATCCGCCGGGATGGCCTCTCTTTATCGCAGCGCCGATATATTTGTTTTGCTTACCCGCGCCGAGGGCTGGGGCCTGCCGGTCATAGAAGCGCTGGCCTGCGGTACGCCGGCGATCGCGACCGACTACGGTCCTATAAGCGATTATCTTAGCGACGAGTATTCTTTTCCAGTTAAACCGCTGGGTTTTGAAGAGATTAATGACCCGGCCAGCTATCCACTCGGGGGAGAGCACGGGCGCTGGGCTGTTCCCGACCTTGAAAAAGTTTCAAAAATATTCCAGGCGGTTGCCGGCAGGAAAAATGTTGTAAAAAAAATGGGATCCCTGGCCGAAAAAACTATCCACAACCGCTGGAGCTGGAAACACGCTGCCCAGAAAGCAGTCCGCCAGTTAAACAGACAGGGGATACTGTAGACAAACCTCCATTATCAGAACTCTTTAATCTTCAGCCCGTTGACCGGGCAGCAGCAAAAACAATAACATTACTTCCGATAAGTTATATTATGTAAAATAGCCGGATCTGCTATTTTACATAATATAGTGTAAAACTGTTAACTTATAACACGGCACGCGTGGGTTTTGTTTGTGTCGTGCGGGGGTTTGTAGAGTTTTACAGTTGGATTGGCGGCAATTGTAATCTTTCCCCTCTCTGTGTTCGTGCCACCACCACCTCCTTTTGGTTTTCGCGTCACCGGTGAAACCGGTTTATAGTTCATCGCTTAGTGATAGCCGAATCTGCTATTTTACATAATATAGTGTAAAACTGTTAACTTATAACACGGCACTCGTGGGTTTTGTTTGTGTCGTGCGGGGGTTTTTAGAGTTTTACAGTTGGATTGGCGGCAATTGTAATCTTTCCCCTCTCTGTGTTCGTGCCACCACCACCTCCTTTTGGTTTTCGCGTCACCGGTGAAACCGGTTTATAGTTCATCGCTTAGTGTGAGACAGAACCTCCCGGACTTGTCCGAGGCTGATTGACGACAATAAATATCGTCTCCTGACGGTTTGCGGTGGATAACAACCCCTGCGGATAATTTAAATTCCTCTGAGAGCGGATCAAATTACGGCCAGGAAGTGGTTTTTGTTGCTTGCGTATGTTTTTCCCGGATTCGACACTGCGCGGGTATAGAGTTCGATTAAGCGGCACAATAGAACAATCATAGTGAACTACAGAAACTATAAAAGCGGCAGGACCTAAAACAGAGGAAAACCGGCTATTTTATGGATCCTTTTCCGAATCTGATTGGACCCGGAACCAGTATTTTTTTGCCGGCTTTATTAACAGCAAAAAAATATCGGCATACGTTTTTATAACATTACTTCCGATAAGTAATTACATAGTCGGTCTTGCCTCGTCTCTGTTTAAAAATACTGCAATAACGTGATATAGACTGGTAGAACTAACTATATAGTTAGTTCTGTTAAACCCTGTTTCCGGGGGGCAAAACCAGTTCAGCGTTCATAGTTCCCGGTTTAAAATCAAAAACTTAAGTCAAACCTAAGTTAAGCGGTTCTTGATCGGAGACACCCTATCTCTCTGACTCATTCTCGTGGCCATCCAGGCCACTGTGAGGTCTGTATGTCCCACCATTTCCCATGGAGGGTTTATAGTCGTTGTTCACTGATCGACCAGCGCGTTATGATTGGCCGTATAACATCGACCATATGTCCTCGCCGGAAGGCGCCCCTCCAGGGCTCTGGAACATACAGAATACCGCCAGAGAGACATGGTGTCTCC
>CAYTSZ010000139.1:0-6069 GCA_964440635.1 uncultured bacterium | reverse complement strand
GACGGAATATGCTCATTTGTTTTTTCTTGAGCATCCGGGCTAAGAACCTTGTGAGGAGACGTTTAAGCGGACCGTCGCCTCCCGACCGTTGACTATTGACCCTTGACCGTTGTCCCCCAACCTTCGACTATCGACTATTATTTTCCTACGCAGTCACGTCTAAAACTACATGTAGTTTCCGCACCACCGTTTGCCTCGAACACCCCCGTATGTAATACTGAATATACCAGACAGCAAAGCGACAGAATAAAAGAAAATATATTCTCCCGGACAGGGTGGTCGGTTTCCCATGCCCCCAGAAGACAAAACAACCTTTTTCCATCAACTCGAAAACACCGCCGGCGAGGGGATAGTTGAATTCCTCAAGGACCTGGAGACCCGGCTGCTGCAGGTCAATTCATTAACCGAGCGGGAGGATTTTGAGGAAGGATCCCGGCCTGCCCCCTATATCGCAGTCAATGATGGTATTTTACAATTCTTCGTGGTCAAACCGGACACAGGCGAGGAAGCCACCTTCCTCACTGTTTCAAAGGAAGGAGAACTTCAGTTCCCCTATGACAATGATGTTATAGATCGAGCCCCGCTCACTGATGAAATAAAGGAAGCCTGTGGGTCACCGGTTGATATCACTCTCCGGGATATAGTTGATAACCAGGATAAAATCACAAAAATAATACTTAATTACGCGGAGTCTAGCATCCCGAATTGACTGGATTGTCTGGATTAACTTCGGATAAAAATCTAACACCTTTTTTAACGCAGAGGGGGGGACATCGAAGAGGCGAAACTGAAAAGTCCACGGCTGGTTTAAACGCAAAGACGCAGAGACGCAGAGAAAAGCAACTTCAACTTCAAAGGCTGTTTGGACGGGATTAACAGGATGGACAGGATGTAAATCACAATCTAAATCGAGATAGGTGTTTGATAATAATTATGGTCGGTCTGAATGTGTTGTTTTTTTGATTAGGGGAATCGGAAGCGGTAAAAATAAAATCGGTTTTATTTTTACTGCTTCTAATCCCCGATAACTACTCGAATAAAATTCGAGCAGGCGCTGCTGACGCAGCGCTCAAAAAACGAAGGTGCTTTTGATTTTCTGGGTTTGAATTCATCCAGTTAATCGGAATTTAATCCAGTCCAACAAGCAGTTTAATTTGAATTTAATCAGATGTTATCAGATGTGATCCGTGAGCCATAAAAGCAGTTCCGGGGTCAAGGTTCAGAGTTCAGATTTTTATCTCTGTGTCCCTCTGTGCCCTCTGTGGTAAAAATGTTTTGACTTTGACTGTGTAGTTATATTTTTGCCCGTTTATCCTTTGTGGTGAAAACAGGTTTTGCCATTGAATGTTAAGTTAATCAGCGTTTATCTGCGAGCAATATTCATACGGCGGTTTTATCGTCATCTATATTACCGGGGTTGATATAATTGTTTTTGATGCTGAATGATCTGAATGTTTTTAACGGTTTTTGTGAGGGTCCTCCTTCGCCGTCAGGGGATAGGATCCGGGTGCTGGTTACGGATATTGACCGGGACGGTTTTTTTGGAGATGAATTGCAAACAAGAAATATGCTCTGTTTTTTGAGAAAATGGACCGCCGAAGATGGGAACTGGATTGTTACTTCTGATTTGCCTGCCGTGAATTTAAAAGAACGGTTTCATGCCTGGCGATTATACCCGGACGGTTTTGTATCTGAAAACCGCTATGTATATTTTTATGAGCAAGGTGAGGATCAATATTTTTCGGCGAGTTGCTGGAACCATGATATAAATTATTTTGAACAGTTACTCCGAAAAGAAGAACCGAGCTGGTTTGGGGAACTTAAATCCTGGGCTGAAACTAATTGTGAAGAGTTTGTTATTACAGATCACCACGCACGCTTCGAGGATATCAAAATCGCCCGGCAGGCTCAAAAATGGTTCTCCAGCTGGGTTTCTGAGAAAGTTTCAGTTGTTAGGGAAGGTCAATCTGTTAAACTTGAGCTTGCCGCTGCCCGGCCAGGTTCGCTTATAAAAATACTGCTGAAATACCTGCATCTATCACCACGAGAAGTCCTATGTCTGACCGGCGCGTCCAATAAGCCTGAATACCAGACAGAAAAACACGGTTACAATACCGCAGTTTTACAAAAAGTATATCCAGGAGGAGAAAAAAGTAATGTCAACTAATACAGATCAAGAAAAAATAAAATAGCTGGAGTTCACTGGGTTTGAAGTCATCCATTTAATCAGATGTTATCAGATATGATCCGTGAGCTAAAAAGAGGTTTTGAAGTTAATTATTATTAAATTTTTTACCTCTGTGTCCCTCTGTGCCCTCGGTGGTAAAAAAGGTGTCAAGGTTTTGAATTGTTTTTGATTTCAACTATAAAAATTATTTTACCGTGTTAAATAGATGCTATGGTTTTGAAGTAGATTATCCGCAATTTAATAAAAGTTTAAGGTGAAAAAATCGGAAAATAGAAGATTATCTTGACATCAGGCCGCGGAAAAAACAGGGTAAATTGGCAGAAACCCGGGAGTTTGAGGATTATTCTCTGCAGGAGTTTGTCGCCGGCCCCTCGGAGTTTAGCATGTCAACCTGAAGTTCCTCTGAAGTATTTTTAGCAGGGTAATATTTTTGATACATTACTACCGGTATAGAGAACCAGCAAATTCAACCTATAGAGGTCATAACTATGAAGATTATTCACTTGTCTGACACCCATCTTGGCTACCGGCAGTTTCATAAGATTGATCCCGATACTGACGTCAACCAGCGTGAGCAGGACGTCTATGACGCGTTTGATTCTGCCATCAATAAGATCATCGAACTGGAACCGGATCTCGTCCTGCACGCGGGCGATTTATTTGATACGGTCCGTCCCAGCAACCGTGCCGTCAATCAAGCCACCTACCAGTTCGCCCGCTTATCACGGGAGGAGATACCGACAGTCGTGATTGCCGGCAACCACGACACGCCAAAAATGGCCACCACTGGCACGATCATGCAGTCGCTCGATCAACTTCCCGGTATCCATGCGGTAACTTCCGATCCCGCCAAACCCGAGGGTGGTTACCGGACTGTAGAGCTGGGGAACCTTGCCGTTCACGCCGTCGCCGACGCCCCTGTCTCTGAACAGCTTGTAGAACGTCTCCAGGCGGTGCAGCCCTCTTCGCAAGCTGACTGGAATATACTGGTTTTGCACGCCGGCGTTCGCGTTCTGCAGAACCAGGTCTACTCCGGTGAGTTTAACGAACACTACGTCAGCACCGAGTTGTTAGAATCCCTGGGGATGGACTACGTTGCCCTGGGTCACTACCACAAACGGATGTCAGTCGGCGAACGCATAACCGCTCACTACAGCGGAGCCACCGAACGTTTTTCCTTCAACGAGGCCGGTTACCAGCCGGGGTTTCTGGAACTTAACCTGGATGAAGAAATAGATATCACTGAACATACCGTCGAGACGCGCCCCTTTGTCAGGATAGATGAAATTGACGCGGCTAATAGTTCGGTCGCCGAGCTGATTGAGAAGATTGAAAACCAGTGGCCCGAGCACGTAGACCGGGAGGAAACACTTTTTTCCCTGACCGTTACAAACCTGGATTCAACCACCCGGGCTTTACTGGAGGAACAGTTTCTGCAGGAATTTCAGGAAGACATGTTTGAAAGCGAGATCCGCCTCGTCGGTCCGGAGGGTGAGGTAACCTCTGCGAGCGACCTTGAGTTCCAGGATTTGCGCAAGGAGTTTGAAAATTATCTTGAGAACTGTGACCTGGCCGAAGACGAGGAGGCTGAGGCTATCCTGGCGACGGCCCATAAATACCTGAGCCGGGCGATTGGTGAAGAAGATGAAGTCTGATAAATATCAGCGTTTAACTGTGCCCCGACTTATCGAATCATCTCCCCGCATCTGGCGGGAGGGATTAAGGGAACCGGGTAGAGAGTTTTTTGATTCTTCTACAAATGAGGAGATACAATGAAAATACGTGAACTGAAGCTAAAGAATTTCCGCTGCTTTGAATCTGAAACACTGGAGTTTTCCTATGGTCTGGTTGGTATCCTGGGCCCGAACGGTTCCGGTAAATCATCAGTTCTTGAGGCGATTGCCTGGGTTCTTTATGGTTCCACCGCCTCCAGAACCGAAAAGGGATCCATACGCTACGACGCTGCCGATGAAGCGGCCGAGTGTAGTGTAACCATGAAACTGGAAATTGATGACTCGCCCTACGAAATCCAGCGCTCTTTTCGCGGCAAGAGCCTCACCCCCCACGCCTGGGTCAAAAATGCTGCCGGTGAAAAAGTGGCTGAAGCGGTCTCCGGCGTGGACGACTATGTGAAGACCAGAATGTTGAACATGGAAAGTTCCTCTTTCTTTCGCAGTGTATTTTCGAAACAGAAAGAGGTAGGCGCACTCTCGGATGCCGGACCGGAGGAACGCCGTGAAATGTTCAGCAAAATGCTTGACATCGAACAGATTAAGGAGGCCTGGAGCAAGGCCAACGGAGATGCCCGGAGCAAGATGGCGGAAGCCGAAAGCAAGGCGGAAGAGCTGCTTGACCTGGAAGAACTTGATGAAAAACTAAAAGAACTCAAAAAAAAGGCAAAAAAACAGGAAAAAGCGGTGGAAGCCAGGGAAGATGAACGGGAGAAAATAGAAAAACAGCTTGAGGGCCGGGAGGAAACTCACGAAAAACTTGCCGAAAAACGGGATCGGTTCAAGGAATTAAATAGCGAGTCAGGCAAGAAAAAAACAAAAATTGAGGAAACTAAAACTCAATTAGAGAAAGAAAAAGAAGAATTGAAAGGACTAAAAAAGAAACGGGAGAAACTGGAAGAACTGGAGGAAGAGGAAAAACGCTACCGGGAGCTGAAGAATCGCAAGGAAGAACTTGAGAAAGACAGGGACAAATATCATAAACGCGATAACTTGATCAAAAACCTTGAGGACCGCCGGGGAGAACTTGAAGATAAAATAGCCCACCGGGATAAAATCCGGGGCCATCTTGAGGATTTTGAAGGTCTCCAGCAGCAGCTTGAAAACCAGCAGGAGTCGGTCAAGGAAATCCGGGAGGAAATCACTGCTATCCGTGAAGCTGTCAGCAGCCATAGCCAGCAGATTGAATCCAGAGAAAATCAGGTGGAGAAACTGCAGGAAGAACGGGCCGATGTGGAAAGTATCGGCGAGGACGGTGAGTGTCCCGTCTGCACCCAGAAGCTGGGCGATGATTACGCCGAAGTAATCGGCCACTTTGAGGAAGAAATAGACGAAAAACAAAAGGAGATCAAAAAACTCAAGAAAACTATAGAAGAACTTGGGAATGAACAGGAACAATTAACTGAGAAACTTGAGCAGGAAGAGGGTAAACTGGACAACCTCCGCGGCCGGAAGCAACAATTTGAAACCCTGAAAAGCCGCCGCGATTCACTTCTGAAAGATATAGAACAACTGCAGGAAAAAATAAAATCCCTGGAAAGTGAGATCGGGGAGATTGGTGAGGTGGACTTTGACGAGGAGGAATACAAGCTTGTCACCGGGAAGCTGGAACAGCTTGAGGAAATCCATGCGACCTACCAGGAATTGACAACCGAAGTTAAACGAATTGAGAAGCTCGAAGAAACAATTAAAAATCGCCGGGAAACGCTGGCCCATACCGAAGAGAAAATCGAAGAACTCCAGGTGAAGATCAAGGAACTCGATTTCGATGAGGAGGCTTACAAGAAATCTAAAAAGGAACTTAAAAAAATCCGGTCTAAAGAAAAAGAAATTGGCGAGGAATTGAGTGAATTAAAACAAAAGTATACGGCCATGGCAACAGAAGTTGAACAGACAGAAAAACGGCTGGAGGAAGAACAGGAAAAAAAGCAGCGCATAGAAAAACTGCGCGAGGAATCAAGGCATTTAAACAGGGTCAAGAATTACCTCGAAGAGTTTCGTCAGCATCTGCTGCACCGTATCCGTCCGGCCCTGGCCGGTCGCACCTCGAGCCTGTTGGATCGCACAACCGGTGGTCTTTATAATAAAGTTGAGATAGACAGGGACTACAATGTCCGCGTCAAGGACGCCGGCGAGTGGCACAATTTGAGC
>CAYTSZ010000138.1:0-6090 GCA_964440635.1 uncultured bacterium | reverse complement strand
ATGAGAAAACAAGATGTGATACATCCTCAATCTCTCAGAATCGCTCAATTTAGGTTATAGTTTGTGACAGTAACAATAAAACCCCTATATGTAGCGAGAATCGAGGATTAATGCGCGAAAAAACTAATATATGGCGAAAAAAGGTATTATGTGGCGAGAACGATGAGGTTGCCGAACGTTAATCTTTTTATCAACAACCAGCGGGTGTTCTTCCGAATACTTGTTCACCTGGATATGCTGGAGGAGCCTGAAAGAGAACCCCCACGCGGCCTACGGAAGATTCATCAATAATCTACCAGTCGATCACTGACAATCTGCGCCGGGAATTTAAGTGACATAGTATTCCCGGGGCGCTCTGGGAGGATGGGTCTTTTCACGTTTGTTGAAGTTTTCAGCCGCAAACACAGAGGGGGGGACTTCAGCAGAAAAATAGAAATTGTGATTAAAAAAAGATCGGCTGCAAAAAACAGCGGAAATCCAGCCCGAATATATCTTGAATCTCCAACTGGAAGGGTCTATAATCAAATAATAAGAAATATATTAAAAAGGGATTTACTATAGAGTAGCATTTCGTCCTCGAGGGCCCGGGGTATAAACTGCTGTTCATAAAACACAAACACGAGAATTTTCCAGTTGAAAAACTGGCCCAGATAAAACGGCAGTATGAGGAAAACTTTCGCGAGGAATACTCCCCGGTGGGTTAAATTTGTTCGTTTTAATCGAATTATTTTTTTCACTCTTAATTTTCCTTCCGGTTCAATTACTGTGATTAACAGTTGTTAGGCCGGTTTTTATTCTTGGTTAATGTCCTTTTTATGCCTTGAGTTGAGCGGTTCTTGATCGGAGACACTCTATCTCTCTGACTCATACTCAGAATCGCTCAATTTAGGTATGCGTATTTTTTATTTGCCATATTTGATTTAAAGAGCGGAGAGAAAGCAGTTTGCCTCCGCAAGAAAGGTTCTGAAGTTTGAAATGGAAACTGTTCATCCAATGCTTTTGGTACTTCTGGGTATAGGAGTGTTTGGGGGTACCATTGGCGCCTGGTTTTTTCAGCGTCTTCGGATTCCACAGGTGGTTGCTTACATCTGCATTGGATTACTGCTCGGTCAGTCCGGTTTTGGATTGATTGCCCACGAAGAAATAACATCCCTTGCGCTTTTAATCCAGCTTGCCCTGGGCATAATTGGTTTTTTGGTCGGTGGTGAGCTGCACTGGGAAACAATGAAAAAATTCGGTAAACAGTTTACTGCTATTTTGCTCGGGGAGGGACTGTTTGCATTTTTCGTGGTGGCCATTGGCAGTGGGGCGGTGGTGTACACAGTGACCTCGAACGTAGTTGCTTCCACTGCCCTGGGTCTGGTACTGGGGGCCATTGCCTCGGCCACGGATCCGGCCTCAACGATTCAGGTTCTCTGGGAATACAAGGCTGCCGGTGTATTTACCACTACACTTACCGCTATAGTGGCGCTGGACGACGCTCTTAGTCTTACCCTCTACGGAATTAGTAGCTCCGCAGCCCAGATACTCACCGGCAACTCCGGCACCATCCTCGGAGCGTTTAAATCAATTGGTCTGGAACTTTTCGGTTCTCTTGCTCTGGGGGTAGCCGGGGGCGCGATAATGAATTATATTTATCGACGTATCAGAGACCGGCAAAAAAATATTCCGCTGGTGGTGGGTTCATTGCTGTTAATAGTGGGGCTGGCCATGCTGATGGACATGGACCTTATCCTTGCTTCCATGAGCGCGGGAGTGGTACTGGTTAATATGGCGCCCCGGCGCAGTGAAAGTTTGTTTGAAATGATCCAAAGTGCGGCCGCCCCCATCTACATTATATTCTTTGTGCTGGTCGGCGCCAGGTTGAGCCTGGGGGCGATGCCCGCCTGGTTGTGGCTGGTGGTGGTTGTTTATATTGTGGGAAGAACGGTCGGAAAAACCGTGGGCCTTGCCCTGGGAGGGCGGCTCACCGGAGCTGCTCCTTCGGTGCGTAAATACGGCGGCCTCGGGCTCTTCTGCCAGGGAGGGGTGGCGGTTGGACTTGCAATTATGGCCAGTCATCACCTTGGCCACCTGAACCTGACTGCGGATCTTGCGCTGGGAGAAGCAATTATATTCGTGGTTACTGCCACAACCTTAATAGTTCAGCTCATAGGTCCAAGTCTCGTGAAACTTGCCCTGAAACTTGCCGATGAACTGGATCGGGATGTAAGAAAGGATGAGGTGGCCGCGGAGATAGACGTACATGAAGTGATGGATGAATCTCCGGTAACTGTAAAGGAGAATGAGCACATGTCGAAAATCATGAACATTCTCGCTGAAAGCAGCCAGAAGATTATCCCGGTTTTGAACCAGAATGGAAATATGCTGGGGGTAATTTCCTTTGAGACCATTCGGGAGGTTCTCACCAGCCAGGAGGCCTGTCAGTGGCTGGTGGGAACTGATGTGGTTCAGCAACCCTACACAACCGTCAAGACCAACGATTCCCTGAAATTCGCCCTTACGGACATGGAGCATAAAATAGCCAGCGTTGCTCCGGTGATGCAAGAGGAAGCTCCGCAAAAGCTGGCTGGTTTGTTGAATCTTGAGACTGCCCGCAGTTACTTGAACCAGGAGCTTCTGCGCCGGCAGGGTATAAAAAAAGGAAATACTTCGGGGTGACGATGATTCACCAGTCCGCCTACTGGTTTCAAATACAGTTTCGGGACACCAACCGTCTTCTGGCCCGTGTGGAAGAAGTCATGGATAAACTTGGCATTCGCTATGTTCGCACCTCTTTGTGTCGTGACCGTCAGAAGGAACAACTGACCGTTAATTACGACAGCAACGGTCCGAAGAATAAGTTTGACTCTCTTCAGGAACAGTTGATTGCACTCAATGGAATCGATGGTATTCAGATCAACAAGCAGTAGAAGATTAGTTGCAGTTTTTTTGTAGAGGGCCGACGTTTCTGTTCTTCTCCTGCAAACGCCGCGGGTTCTGCCCGTCCCATCATTAAAAATGGACCTCGAATCTCCCCAATCATCTTGTGGAAAATGTTATCACGGATTTTTCTCCGCGCCAGTATGTCTTCACCGGTGCAAAAAACGTCGAAAACACAGTCCGAATATTCCTTGATGGTCCAATTGGAAAGGTCTATAATCGAGCTACAATAAATTTATTGAAAAGGGATTTCTTATGTAGTTATACAGCAAGAAATAAAAAAACAGTTACAATGGAATTGAAAGTATGAAAGGAGTTATATTATGAGCGAAAAAATGGTTTACGGAATTGATGATAAACCAAATTTGCTGGTAGCGATTCCGCTTGGGCTTCAGCATGTTCTAACGCTGTTTGGAGCGACCACCCTCGTTCCCCTCTTGCTGGGGCGAAGCATTTTTGGAGCAGGAAACGAGGTCGAAATAGCCCGGTTTGTTTCTCATATTTACCTGGGGATGGGGATCGCTACCCTCTTTCAAATATATATTGGCTCGCGTCTTCCTATCGTCCAGGGTTCCTCTTTCGCTTTTATTACCCCCATTCTGGCGGTGAGTTCGGTGGTTATCCAGGGCGGCGGTAGCTCGGCTGAAGTAATGCAGACCATCGCCGGCGCTTTGATTGTCGGGGGTTTAATTGAGGCTTTTATTGGTTTTTCTAATTTAATTGGTAAAGTTAAACGGTTCATTACCCCGGTTGTTATTGGCCCGACGATTATGTTAATTGGTTTTAGTCTGTTTGATGTGGCCGTTAATGCAAATGCCGCTCAATACTGGCCCATTTCTCTGCTGGTTGTCGCCGGTGTTTTCTATTTTTCTTTGATTTCAAAAACTAAGATGAAACTATTTCCGGTGCTAATTTCCCTGGTCCTGGTTTATTTGCTCTGTCTCGGTCTTTCTTATTTTGGAGTAGTAACTTCGAGTCATCCGATTTACGTGGATTTTTCCGGGGCACTTGAAAGCGAGCAATATGTGACTGTTCCTTCGTTTTTTCCCTATGGTTTGCCCAGGTTTTCTCTCTCAGCTATATTTGCTCTTTTTGCCGCTTTCCTGGCTTCAATGGTGGAATCTATTGGTGACTATCACTCGGTTGCTTACGCAGCCGGAGCATCGGCTCCCGATGAAAAACAAATTTCCCGGGGGATCGGTTCCGAGGGACTTGGCTGTTTTATCAATGGTCTCATCGGTGGCGTGGGAACTACTTCCTATACCGAAAATATCGGGTTGATAAAAATTACCGGTGTTGCTTCGCGGTACGTAGTTATGATCGGTGCTTTACTGCTGATCGGCCTCAGTTTTTTTACGCCAATTGGTCTGTTAATTGCTTCCATTCCTAACCCCGTCATTGGTGGCGCTTACCTGGCGCTGTTTGGAGTAATCGGGGCGATTGGGATTGAAGTTTTAACACGTTGTGATATGTCCAGCCAGCGGAATATAATGATTGTTGGTTTTTCTTTCCTGATTGGACTTGGTGTCGGCAAGTGGATGGGCGGAATATCCGGCGCTGGTTTTTCCGGTTTTTATCAGAGTAATCCCTGTCTGCTCGGGAAAACAGAAATTGCCGAAATATGCTGGGATGTAATTGGTGCAGTGTTCTCGACTCCGATGGCCGTGGGCGCGATTTCTGCTCTTTTTCTCGACAACTTAATCCCCGGTACCTGTGAGGAACGAGGCCTCGAATAGTCGCACAATTCCTCCGGTGGTCCAATGTGGATGAAGATACCTATATTTCAATTATGATCCCCGGCCACGCGGCCGATAAAATTCTCCTTAAACAGGCGCTGAAACCCGATGCCTGTTATATCGGGATGATTGGCTCAAAATCCAGGGTAATTCGTCTCTGTAAAGAAATACAGGAGGAAACCGAACAGAACCCGCTCGCCGGCCCCCGGGTTTATACCCCGGTCGGTCTTGAGTTTGGAATTTCCCATCCCGGTGATATTGCCGTATCATTGTGGGCGGAGATTTTAAAAATTCATACCTCCTCCAGCGAAGAGCATGTGCGGGCTGAAGCTTGATAAGTTTGCTTTCAAGTGAAATATTTTTAACAGAAAGGACGGCTGAGCCTGCTGGATAAACTGAAAAAATATTCCCCGGTTATACTGGCCCTTTTTGTTGTTTGGGTTGTTTATACGGGGCAATACAGTCTCCCGGCCCTGCTGGCTGGAAGGTTGGTATTACTGTAAGTGTCCTTCCGGCGGAAGCGCTGCGCAGTTTTTCTCTAAGTTTGATTATCCGCGCCATTTTCGCCTTTGTTTTTCTTCTGCAAGTTTTCCTGAAAGTGTTTAAAACCAGTTATAAACTTGCTTTTATTGGCCAGCTCCCCGGGACTGGAATCGTCTGTTATTAGCCGCTATGACTGTAAATTAAAAAATCTTTTTCCCACT
The DNA here is from genome assembly GCA_964440635.1 of uncultured bacterium. GTDB lineage: Bacteria > T1Sed10-126 > T1Sed10-126 > T1Sed10-126 > T1Sed10-126 > CAYTSZ01. Next base: position 728 of record CAYTSZ010000138.1, on the reverse strand, counting down.
AAAGACCACAAAACACCACCCCCTTTCACTCCTGCAAACCTCCCCCGGCTAACAAAACTAGTTCAGCTTAGTCTGAACTATCTAAATTTACTTTGCGCCACAGCCAGCCGTAAGCGTTAATAACACAAATTGCAATAAGCAAAGTAGTTCAGACTAAGCTGAACTACTTTGCTTAAGGGCCCAGGGTTATTCCTGTGTGGGTTAGCCATTGTTCTATTTTTTGGGGTTAGTTTTTCTATGAACAGTCTGTTGCTGCGGTTGAGGGACGGGCGTTGGTTTTTTTGCCTGTTTTTAGGAGTTTAGTGGGGGGTTATTTTGTGAAGCGCATGTTTAATCTCTGGTTCTGGTAGCGGGAATCATTCCAGCCGTTTTCTACGGCCATGATTTTAAAGATATGTCTTTTTAGCAGCATCTTTGCTGGTTTGGAATCGGGCCGTAGGTTTCTTTCCAGCGGCGGGCCAGGTCGTGGACTTCCTGTTTTTCTCTGCGGGAGGCACTCAACGATGGTAAAATACATATTTGGGAGTGGTAAAAATATGAAAGTTTACATTTTTAAAATAAGTATCCTAATAATAATTTTTTTAAACGTGGCAAATTGTTCTTTAATGCGAACTGAAACTAAAAATAATAAGGTCAATGTGTTTAATAATATTGTACAGTCCTTAAAAATTAATTTTTCCCAGCATTTTTTAGATGATGTTGCTATAAGAATTGAAAAAGATATAGAG
>CAYTSZ010000137.1:0-6156 GCA_964440635.1 uncultured bacterium | reverse complement strand
TACACATCCTTGTGTTCGCAGCATTAGCACATCCGTGTGCGTCAGGGGCCGGAATTACGGGCTTTTGTATTTAACTCCCGGATCAATCCCGACACTGTCGGGGTTGAGGTTTTGGTTTTAACTACAAACTTGTGAACTGTGAACTGCTTTTATGGGCTGATTGAAAGTGGGCTAAGCGGAGGGCGTCCAGGATGTATTGGGTAGCTTGTTCGCGGGGGCATAGTTTTTTTATTTTCCTTACTGAGTTGAAAAACCACTCCGGAAGGTTGGTGTCGTGTAAAAATATTGTTTCTTCGCGGGCAAAACGTTCGCCGCCGTATAAATATATGTCCCGGGTGCTGGCGAGGGCGGTATGATAATCAACGCCGGCATCTATGAGGCGGGCCACTATGTCCTCGGGGAAAACTATGAGGTCTTGTAAGTGAAAGTTTTCTTTCTTGAGCAGGGTTTCAGCGTTATCCTCCCAGGTTCCTTCCCCGAGCTGTAATCCCTTGAGCCTGATTAGAGCCGCTATTGAATCCGGGTTGGTTTCCTTTAGTATCTGTTGAAACTCAGGATCACTAAACCCGGAGATTCCGGAAGATTGGAAACTGCCAGCCAGTAATTTATTGAGAAGGTCACGGGGGTTGAGCCTGACTTCAAAAGGATCCTGGCCGGTAGACTGTTCGAGTTTGTGAAACTGCTGGAGGATTGGGCTGCGGGATAAATTAACCCGGCAGAACGGATCAAATGCTAAATCAAAATGGGCGCTGTTTATTTCTTTTCCGAGCAAGGTTTTGGTTTCCACGGGAACAGTATCCAGGACGTCGCAGTCGCGGGGCAATATATAAAAGGAGGTCGAATTAATATCAGCAGCGGGGCTGTCCAGAGCTGAATCCCGGTGCACCCAGAGCAACCTGGCGCGATTAAACCAGGTAAGCAGTTTATTGAGCGTGAAATAAAAAGCTACATCGTCCATTTCTATATCGGCGCGCGGGGATTGAAGGGAATAACTGAAATAGCCGAACAGTTTCTCACCAACAGCAAGCTGGGGATTTATACCTGTCCCCTGTTTGAGAAGACTGGCGCCGCATGAACTGCAATTTTTATCGTCGAGATCAAGTCCCACTTCTACACGTCCGCCTTGATAAATCAGCGTATCACAGTCGGGACAGCGATAATGCGGCGGCAGGGGGTTGATATTATGCAAACGGCGCTGAAACGGTTCAAAAAAAGCAGTGTGGGAAGAGAGGCGCATCCTGCCGGAACGGGCTGTGGTTATTTTTTGGTTCATGAGGGCTGCTACGTCCAGCAATCCCCGCGCAAAATTCTGTTTGAAAATACGTTTTTCCCGGTTCCTGCGCTCAACGATCCATATATCCTGGTTATCACAGTAAACAGGGCGGAAAATCTCACGGTCAAGGTCACTGTAGGCAACCTCGTCAGCAGGAAGAGGCTGGCGCTCATAGTAACACGGACTGGGATAGCTGTCATCATCTGGCTCGGAGGTTTTGCCTATTTTGCGGGCAAAATCCCTGGTGTTTTTTAAAACTACATCGGATCCTCCGGCGCCGAGGAAATCAAACGCTTCCAGCATCTGCCCGGGGCTGCGCATCTTACCGGGAGCGGCAAGCGAATCAGTTCGAACGGCGGGCTTTGAAAGGAGCGAATAAACATTCCCGGAAGCAAAAACAGGGCAATCCAGCTGGCGGCCGACATCCGCGACCAGGGAAAGAGCCTGCTTTACGTCAGCCTGCGCGCACGGCCGCGCGATAATTTCTGCAAGTTCGGTATTGATATATAAATCCGGGGGAAAGATTTCAACAAAATCATAGCGCCAGATAATGTCAGCCACCCGAACCGGATCGAAGTTTTCAAGAGCATCTAAAAAAACTTCACCTGCCCCGGCCGACCCAATTAAAAGTCCTTTTTTATGGAAACTGACCTCTTCAGCGCTGAGGGATTGATATTTTCGACCCGGCTGATGCAGTTTTCCTACAAGTCGATACAGGTTTTTAAGACCGGTCTGGTTTTTCACGTAGATTTTTATCGCATAAGAGTTTTCCGAATCTTTTTGCAGTAAACTATCCATTCCAAAAATCGGATCGGGCCCGGCAGTGTATTCAAAGCCGGAAAATTTCGGGAAAGAACGAACACTGTTAAAATCAGCCACACCAACGCGGGTATGATGACATGACTTCATCCAATCGCGAAGCCGGGAAATATCCACGCCGGCTACCTGGTCGGAGAGATTCGTATGGGCCCCCAGCTCAACCCTGATAGGATTGTTTTTGGAATAGTGCCATTCGCTGATATCAATCTCCAACTGCCCTCACTCCCCTGCCGGTCATTTTATCTTTATTGAAGCGGACATAATGGTAGCGCGGGCAGACGGGAGAAACAACGGTGTGTTTGGAAACTACATGTAGTTTTGGGAAAAGCGAAACTGCAAAGTCAAAAGCATTTTTACCACAGAGGGCACAGAGGGACACAGAGGAATTCAAAACATTTTAATAGGGGGAACTTCAGCATCGATATCAAAAGCAGGTTTGACATAGAGGGCACAGAGGGGGATTATCGAAGAGGCGAGGAAACGAAACTGCAAAGTCGAAGGCGGATTTTAACGCAGAGATGCAGAGGCGCAGAGAAAGTCAAAAACATTTAAGGAAGGGGAACGGCAGAACCTTTTTCAACACAGAGGAAGGCGGAGGACAGCGGTGACATTAAAGAGGCGAAGAGGGGAAAAGACAGTTCATGGTTCATAGTTAAAAACAAAACATAACATCAAAGGCGATGGGTTGTGGTTCTGGGGAGGTTTATTTAATCACTCTCGTCTTTGTTCTCAAAATCAAACGCTTTAGAAATCTCATCGGCAATCTCAGGAGAATAGCAATCCGAGCAGCGGGTCTCGAAGCTCTCTTCACCCTCCCTGTAAATAATCAGACTGTCCTCTTTTACGCGGGTGATTCGACCGCAGAACATGCAGTCCAGGAAGATCTTTTTGCCTTCTTTTATCTCTGCATCCAGCTCTTTTCGCAGTTTTCCAATTTCTTGCCGCCGTTGAAAATCAAACATTTGATAGAACTCCTCGCGTTAGAAAAAAGTAATAAAAAGCAAAAAAATGGATTGCCGGGTCAAGCAACGTCATGCCGGACTTGATCCGGTACCGGCAATGACGAACTTTGGCATTTGACTTATATGTTTCCAACTTAATTATAGTTCACTTAGACACTTCGAAAATTTTCGAAGTGTCTAAGTGTGGTTCCTGTATTACAGATGTTTTAGCGGCTGAGCACGGAAAAAATTAGAACGAACGGAAGAGACAGGATAGCAAGCAGGAAAATAATGCCGAAACCTACTACTCCGGCGGCAGCCAGGATCGGCAGGAGGTGGACAAGCACGACGATGGCTACGATAGAAGTCAGGCAGCCCAAACAAGCCTTCTGGGGTTCCACCACTACATAATCTTCTCCCGCCTGTTCACCGGACAATTCCGGTTTCTCCCGGATTAGAACTAAGGCCTGGTATAGATGACGGAGTTTATCCTCTGCCTCTTCAAAAACAGCCGGGGAATTAAAGGCGTGGCGGGGATATGAATTTAGAAATTTTTCCCGGTAGTGGGTGGGAATATCCCTGTTGAACCGCTGTTTTCTTTCTAGAAAATCTAATTTCATCTCCCGGACTTCCAGCTTATCACGGAACTTATCCGGCTCAAGATTTTCTGGTTCGATTTCCAGATTCAGACCCCTGGCAAGGTTTAAAAGTTTTTCCTTCTGCTCAGGATGGGGAAACCCGACCATGCTGCAAAAAAACCAGAACAGACAGCGTCTCTCGGCGAGTTCAGTCGTATCCACGATCCGGTAATAAGCTTCATCAAAGTCAACCTCATCAAAACTCTCGGTTTCCATTAAAGGGCCGGTCCCATAAACTTCCTGAAAAATATAAAGATCAAACTCGCCGGAATTAACAAAGACATTTTCCTCACGCTTGATAAAATCGGAAAAAAGAAGGGAAGCTTCGGTCATCGTTTCGTCAGCGGTTTCATACAGAAAGTAAATACTGGAGGCGACGTAAGCAATGGCCTTATAATCCGGCAGTTGATCGCGCTTGATCTTACCCTGATCAACTTCGAAATCCCTGGATTTTATGTCCATAAGAAACTTCCCCTTTTTATATAAGTATAAATCAAAACCTTAATTCAAACCCTGTTTTACCACAGAGGTCACAGAGGTTCACAGAGTAAAAATCAAAACCTTAAAACATTTTTTTGACTGGATTTACTGGATTAACCGGATGACTTCAAACCCGGAATCTCCAAACCACTTCGTTTTTTTGAGCGCTGTTTCAACAGCGCCTGCTCGAATTTTATTCGAGTAGTTATCGGGGATTAGAAGCTGTAAAAATGAAAGCTGTTTTATTTTTACTACTTCCAATTCCCCTGATCAAAAAAACACATTCAGGCCAACCATAATTATTATCAAACACATACCTATGAGTATATTTTGACTCTCATCCTGTTAATCCTGTCTGAATAGTCTTTGACTTTCTCTGCGTCTCCGCGTCTCTGCGTTAAATAGCCGTTGAATTTGCTTCTCACCTTCTTCACACAATCACGATTCAACAATTATTCCTGTTTCCGTGAACAGCAGTGCTGTTTTAATGTTATCTGCCGGGGTTGAGGTTGATAGTCCGTGTTTGTATATTTTTAGTTGATGGAAGTAGTGTGGATAGTTTTCCCTGGCCTCAAGCTGTGATTCGGGGGCCGGGTCTGTTTTGTAGTCTATGATCCAGGTTTCATCGCCGCAGCGGACAATTAAATCGAGGAGGCCGGAAACCATCTCTCCTTTGCGGCGGTAAGTTACCGGGAACTCTGGATAATAGTCAGCAGCACTGCCGGCGAAGTTCTCCTCAAGTGCAGCAAGGGCTTTTTTAACATCGGAAACTACGGGGAACTCATCCACTTCTTCCTGTTCACGAGCTGCGACTGCTGCGTATTTTTCGATCTCATCCGGATCCGGAGATTGAAGATAAAGTTCCAGCGCCCGGTGGACGGCGAGACCGAATTTGGGACCGTACCTTACCGGGCGGCCCTGCCCGGCTTCCGGGAATTTTTTCTCCATTATCTTATGGGGGTTGGTGAAGATCAGGTTGCTGGCGAGGGAATTTTTGATCCCTTTTCTGAGTTGCCGGAGTTTAAGGTCATTTTCCTGCTGCAGTTCTTCTGAAAACTCAGGCAGTTGTATTTCGTTATAGAGATCCTCTTCCGGATGGTCGGTCCAGGGGTTAGGATCACCGTAAGTGATGGAAGGGGTTTCATGGACACAATCGTCCTCAAGAGCCGGCTTCAGAATTTCAGGATATTCATATTTAGCGGGATCAATACCTTCAGGCCAGGGAACTACCAGTTCCGACTGGGCGCGGGTAATGGCGACATAGAAAAGACGTTTTTTCTCCAGCTCACACATCCGGCGGTCAAAATCTTTCCAGGAATAGAGATGGTTGTTTTTAATATTGAGCTTGAAATTCTTCAAATTGAATGTGCAGCGGCTACCGTCCGCCTGCTGACCGAAAGCTCCGCTATATCGTCCAGACCTTTTTGTCAGGCCGTTAAAAAGCATGACCACCGGAAACTCCAGTCCTTTGGCCTGGTATATTGTCATCAGATTAACCGCATCATCGTCGAGCAGGGCCGGGGCGTTAAGGTCGGCGGGATTATCTATCCAGTCCCTGATGACAGCGGTGGCGCCCTCGTAATCAAGAGCGTGGTTACGGGCGATGCGGTCAAGCAGGGCGGCAACATGATACATCGCCGCAAGTTTAAGATCACCATTTGGCTGCGATGAGAAAAACCTGCCGGCTATACTGAGATTAATCAACTCAAGGGCCGTCTCCAGCGGCGGCTGGTAGCGGGATTTTTTGCGCAGTTCTTTTATAATATATTCCATCTCTTTGCTGCGGGCGGCGGCTTTTTCATACTCGCCGTCCACTTCATCCAGGCGACCGGCCAGCAGATCCTCATAATCAACAGCAAAAAAGGGCGGTCGCTTGAGTGCCGCGGCGGCAACTCCGTCGGAACGGTCAGCTACGGCCCGCAGAGCAAGTACAAACTGTTTAATAAAATCATCGCGCAGGAAGGTAGCTCCACCGGCCACTTCACAGGCGATACCACGCCGGGAG
>CAYTSZ010000136.1:0-6165 GCA_964440635.1 uncultured bacterium | reverse complement strand
AGATGCTTTAACCATGATAAACGGTGTTGGCAAAAAGACCGCCCAGCGGTTAATAGTGGAGCTGGCCGAGAAACTACCGCTGGCCGCCCCCGAAGGAACCACCAGCGAAGAAATTTCGGTTCTCGAAGAGGCAATTGAAGCCCTGATAGGGCTTGGTTTTACAAAGGGGGAGGCCGCGTCAGCAGTAGAAAAAACAGCCGGAGAAGTGGATTTTGACAGTGTTGAGGATTTAATCCAGGCTACATTTTCCCGGCTGGAGAAAAAGTAATATTTTAATTTCCAAATATTATTTTTATAGCCTGAAGATACAGTTATTTTTTCGCCTGCTGCCAGCCCTGTAATTTTTTTACCAAAAATGAAGTCAGAGGGGTTATTTTACCGGACTGTCTCTTACCGGGGCGGGGAAATAATGTTAATATTATACAGTAGTTTAACAGTTAGTTCAGACGTATTAGTCGGGAGCGATTGAGTTGGAGCGGGAAAACAAAATGGATGATTTTATTCAGGAAACCGAGTTCGAGCCGCAGGAACTTTCGCGGGAACCGGAGGATGCGAGCGAGAAAAAATTAGAGGAAACTCTGCGTCCGCAGGTACTGGAAGATTTTGTCGGCCAGCGTAAGGAAACCGATAACCTGCGCGTTTATATTCAGGCCGCCAGCCAGCGTGGTGAGGCTCTGGACCATGTACTTCTTCACGGCCCGCCCGGTCTGGGCAAAACCACCCTCGCCCATATTATAGCCAACGAGATGGGTGTAAAAATTAAGTCCCTGTCCGGCCCCACTATGGAACGCCCCGGCGATCTGGCTGCTGTTTTAACCAACCTTGAGGCCCGCAGCGTTATTTTTATAGACGAAATACACCGCCTGCCCAATATTGTGGAAGAATTTTTATATCCGGCGATGGAAGACAAAAGAATAGATCTTACCATAGGGGAGGGTCCTTCCGCCCGGGCTATTAGCCTTGAATTGGATGAATTCACACTGGTGGGTGCCACTACCAGGGCCGGACTTTTAACCGATCCCCTGCGTTCTCGTTTTGGAGTGCAGTGTCGCCTCAGGTTTTATAATGAAGCCCAGATGAAAAAAATAATAAAACGGTCGGCGCGAATAATGGATATTGATATAAAAGAGGAGGGGGCTTCCGAGATTGCCCGCCGGTCCCGGGGGACCCCACGAATAGCAAACCGTCTTTTGCGGCGGGTTCGAGATTTCGCCCAGGTAGAGGGGGATGGTTTCATAGATACTGAAATAGCCCGGCACGCCCTGAAACGACAGGAAGTCGATGAAAAGGGACTTTCCAGGATGGATCGTGCTATTCTAAAGACTATTATAGAATATTTTGACGGTGGGCCTGTTGGTATAAAAACGCTGGCAACCGCTGTAAGCGAGGAAGCGGAAACCATTGAAGAGTTGCACGAACCATTTCTTATTCAATCCGGTTTTTTGAAACGCACCTCGCGCGGAAGGGTGGCTTCCGCCAGGGCCTTTGAATACATGGGCTCGAAGCCGCCCGGAGAATCTCAAAGTTTGTTTGATAATTAATAATGACAAAAAGAATGGTAACCAGGTTCGGTGTCGCAATTGTATTACTGTTTTTTATCACAACGATTCCGGTTTCTCCCGGTGCTTCGAATAATAAAAGTTATAGCTGGCCGATAAATAATCCAACCCGTATCACATCCACTTTAGGTGAGTTTCGTAACGGCCATCTGCACAACGGGATCGATTTTTCAACCCTGGGACGCTCCGGGCGTCCTGTGCGAGCAATAGAACGCGGTCAAGTGGCAGAAGTTTTCTATAAACCACAAACCTATGGCTTGACCATTATCATAGAACATCCCGATGGGAGAAGAAGCTGGTATTCACATCTTGAACGTGTGGCTGATTCTATAAACCAAAAACTAAACACACCGCTTTATGAACATGTTCGTATTATTCCCGCCCAGGAGATATGGGTTGAACGTGGTGAGATGATTGGTATCGCGGGTGAGACCGGCCGGGGTCCTATTCACCTTCATCTTGCTTTGCAGAATGCCGGTGGTGAATTCATTAATCCAATCGGATTGTTTGAACCGGCGCTGCCGTTTAATCCGCGTCCTTATATCGATGAGATACACCTTTATCCTCTGAATGGTAAAAGCTGGGTAAACGGAGGCGGAGACCCGCTGGTGGTCTCCGGTTCTGATGTTCCAGTGCTGAAGCTCTGGGGCGAAATAGGTATCAACGCCGTGCTCTGGAATATTCATCCGGGAACCGGTAACAGAAGTATGCCGGAGAAGATAATGTTATTCAAAAACGGTATAATAAAACGGGAAATAGATTTTTCTGTTTTAGACCGGAAACTGGACAAAGTTCCAACTACCGCCATATTCAACTATAATCAGACCAACATTTTACCCACCCGATATAGTGTTAATTTAACTCCGTTTGCCGGTGCTGATTTTTTTGAACCACTGAGTTTTAATACCCACGGGGAGAGGGGACAGTTGGAACTTGTTATCGATTCGGGTCAGGAGGGAGCGAAAAAAATAATGCAACTTGATTATATAGTTTCTGATCCTGATCTGGATTACAAAAAGAAAGATAAAATTTTGCCGGATTCATACTCTGGAAATGAAGAACAAGTTGAAATGAATCTTAAATATTCCTGGCAGTATAACCGGATTAAAATCGAACTTAAGATCAAAGGCGGTTATGAAAGTAGACCCCGGGTGCAGGTAAACAAGAATGATTTTACAGAAGAAATTAAATTACGGCCGGAAAGTCGGGGCCGGTTTGTAGGCTGGTGGTCTCCGTCCCTTGAGCGTGACGGCTGGCATACTATTCAGGCCCGGTTGAATGGGAAAGAAGGGACTCACAGTTCCATCCGGCGCATTTACCTGCAGTCTTTGCGAAGCGACCGTCCGGGCGCCGTGGCCAGCCCTGAGGGCAGGTATACTATTTTCAGCAGCGGGGGAGGACACAGCTTTGATTGTTTTGTTACTATGTCAGAAGTTAACGATATACCCGAAATTCCCGCTGGTTTGGAATTGGTTGATACGCCGCGCCATATTCACCCCGATTATTTTCAGAGTTTAGAGCCTTTGATTTTGAATGCCACCATTGAGAAACAGATTAAGAATCCCGAAACTGTCGGTTTGTATGTCTGGAATCAATTAAAAAATAGCTGGGAGGTTCTTTCTTATAAAGAAAGTTTTAGCCCTCGCATCCGTGAGGCAGAAATATATCATTTCCCGATTATTGCCCTGCTCAGGGATACTTTGCCTCCCCGGATTAAGGAAATTCGTTCATTACCTCAAAAAAATAGGATACGTATTGTTTTTGAGGAAGCCGAATCGGGTCTTACCGATAAAGGAATCACTGTTAGTAATGGTCCTGAAAATATAAGATATTTCTGGAACAGGGACCGCCAGTGGCTGGAGATACCTTTCAGCGAAATTGCTGAATCCGAGCTGGTAGAACTGAAAGTTGAACTGACTGACCGGGCTGGTTTGAAGGGAGTCTGGCAGGGAGAGGTTGATTTGCGTTGAAGGAATCTTCCGGGGTTAAAAATCTATTGATAATTGGAGCCGGGGAAGCCGGAGGGATGCTTTTAAAAGAGATCAAGCGTCAGCCGGATTTAAAGCGAAATGTGGTTGGTTTTGTTGATGACGCTCCCGGGAAAAAAGCCCCCGGCGAGGCAGAAATACTGGGGACCACCGGGGAAATTCCCGAATTGATTCAAAATTATGAAATCGACGAGGTTATTATTGCTATCCCTTCAGCCCCCGGAAAATTTATAAGACGTGTGACCCGGCAGGCTGACCGTTTTAATGCTAAATTAAGGATAATACCCGGAATCAGGGAGATTATAGAAGGAGATGTTTCCTGGAAGCAGATCCGTGATATTAAAGCCGGGGATCTGCTGGGGCGCGAGGTTGTCTGCGTCGATGAAGAACAGATTGCCGGTTTTCTGGGAGATAAAACTGTACTTGTGACCGGTGGTGCCGGTTCCATCGGAGGCAGGCTGGTAAAAAAAATTCTTGCCAGTCCTGTCCACCGGGTGATTGCGCTTGATATTAATGAATCGGCCCTTTACGAGCTGGAGATGACCTGTCGGGGGAGTGAGGACAAAGATAAATTCAGCCCCGTTCTTGCCGATATTCGCGATCGCGCCCGTGTTGAGCAAATAGTTAAAGAATATAAACCGGATCTTATCCTGCATGCTGCCGCACTAAAACATGTTCCCATGCTTGAAAGGTTTCCGGCAGAAAGTATTAAAACTAACCTCGGGGGTACAATTAATGTTTTTGAAGCCGCCCGCAAAACCGGTGTCCCCAAATGCCTGCTGATTTCAACGGATAAAGCGGTGGAACCCTGTAATACGATGGGATTGAGCAAGCGGGTCGGGGAGTATTTAATCGGGACCTACCAGGCGCGAAGCAGTGATACGGTTTATAGTGCTGTCAGGTTTGGGAATGTTCTCGCCAGCAGGGGCAGTGTGGTTCCTCTCTTTAAAAAACAGATCGAGCAGGGAGGACCGGTTACCGTCACTGATCCGGAGGTGGTTCGTTATTTCATGACAATCTCGGAAGCGGTCAAGCTGGTGTTGACAGCGGCTACCTATGAAGAAAAAGGACGTATTTATGTCCTGGACCTGGGGGAACAGGTTAAAATTCTTGACCTTGCCCGTCAGCTCATATCTCTTGCCGGCTACCAGCCGGGAAAAGAGATAGAAATAGTGTTTAACGGTTTAAGAGAAGGAGAAAAAATGGAAGAAAAATTATTCACGGCCGAAGAAGAGGTTTCCCGTACAGACCATCCCTTGATCCGGGAAATAAAAGCGCCTGTTTTAGATACTGCCGCAGAAAAAAAGATCGGTGAACTTATTAAAAAAGCGGACCACCAGGATACTAATATAAGAGAGACACTGTTGTCGATAGTAAGTTCTTAGCCGGTTTATTATCGAAGTTTTCGGGAGAAATTAAATATGCTGCGCAGCCTCTGGTTTGGGTTTCTGGATCTTTTCTTGCCGGTTCGCTGTATTATTTGCGGGGACCTGGTTGAGACAGAGGTCTTCAACCTACCGCTTTGTGAGCAGGACCGGGCCGAATTACCCCGTCTACATTCGCCGCAGTGTGTTCTGTGCGGCCGGCCTCTATATACAGGGAAACTGGCTCCACCAGAAGTTGAAGACCCATCCCCCGCCTGCGGGAGCTGCCGCAGCAAGAAACTGTATCAACAGTTCACGCTTGCACCCTTTGCTTACCACGGTTCCCTCAAGAAAATAATAGCTGATTGGAAATTTTACGGGCGAGAAGAATGGGGAGAATTCCTGGGTGATCTGCTGGCCGCAGAAGTTACCAGGCGCCTGGCTGCTGAAAGCTGGGATCTGGTAACCTCCGTGCCCCTTCATCGAGATAAGTTAAAAGAGCGTGGGTTTAATCAGGCCACTCAGCTTGCAGAATCAATAGCGGAAGAAATAGACGTTAATTATGAGCAACTGCTTTATAAACACAGACAGACCGGAGCCCAGTCCAAACTTAAGCGCGAAGAACGACTTGCCAATCTCAATAACGCTTTTGAACCGCGTCCTGAAAAAATAGAACAGAAAAACATCCTCCTTGTCGATGATATATATACAACGGGCTCAACTATGCAGAGTGCTTCAAAAACCCTGCTGGAGGCCGGGGCCCGACGGGTAGGAGCAATAGTCCTGGCCCGCTCTTTACCAGAAAGAATAGAAGAAAACCTGTATAAAAATTAAACCCGGCAATAATGGTGGTTAAATATTTCGATTTTGAGTTGATCTGTAAACTAAAACAAACAGAAAAAAAGCATTGGCTCGCAGATTAACGCCGGTGGACGCAGATAAAACATAAAATAAAAACAGAGAAGAGAGGGTTTAAATTTAGGATTTTGAACTTGCAACTGTTTTCAAGGCCCAACGGGCCGGTATATATTAGCCCGGGGCGTAAGCCCCGGGCTTACAGGCCAAAAGGTTGCGAGGCCTGAAGGGCCGGCATAGTAAATTCTTGTTACCGGGGCTTACGCCCCGGGCTGTTAGTATGTCGCCCCTTCGGGGCTTTGCCTTTGCTGTCATTCCGGCCTCCGAGCCGGAATCCAGAGGTGTTGGTTTTGGATTTCCGGTTAACGACAATAGTCAAAAGCAGAAACAAACCCACTG
>CAYTSZ010000135.1:0-6193 GCA_964440635.1 uncultured bacterium | reverse complement strand
TATAAAAAATCCCAATCCCGAAAACACCCTTATTCTTGAAGATATTGACCATCCCTACAAACGGGGTCGAAAAGTGGGCATGTTTGCCCGATTGATTGAAGATAATGGAGGCTGGGCGCTTGTTTTCTGGGAACCTTTTGCCAGTTCCCTCCGGCAGGAATTGAGAGATAGATTCAAAGAGGCGGAGCTGGCGGTTGATCCGGCGGCAGTGCAGTTATTGCTGGAAAAAACCCAGGGAAAACTGGCCCGGGCCAGAATGGAAGCTGATAAACTGATCCAGCTTTGTGAGGACCGGGTGGATGTTGAGGATGTAGAAACTGTGACCGGTCGAGAAGCAGCCTCAGATATATACCAGCAGCTCAAAGACAGTTTGCTGTCCGGAAATTTGTCAGAAATTATGCGGGCAATGGCCGAACTTGAAAGAAGCGGTGAAGCTCCTGTGGCGATCTTCTTTGTAACGTTTGATTTTTTGAATACTCTCCGAAGCCTGCGCCAATTGCTCAACCGGGGCAAAAAACTTCCCGAAGCTCTTAAGGAGCTTGGAATTCCGGGGTCGGGAGGAATCGTCAAAAAATATAATCGTGCTCTTTCCCGCTTGAAGGGACAGTTTCCGCATGATTTTTACAGGAAATCTTATGACCTGTCCCGGCAGGTAAAATACATGCGCAAACCATTCAACCGGCGCGCCCTGGAACTATTCCTGCTGGAAATGCTCCCCCGGCTTCAGGTTTACTGAATAGCTTTCTGGACCTTCTGCTCGAGGCGTGATTTTAATCTCGCTGCTTTGTTTTTGTGAAAAACACCTTTGGTTACCGCGCGGTCAATTAAACTGATGGCGTTGGTTTTCAGTTCTTCAATCTCAGATTCACTTTTACCCTCTTCAATTGCTTCTGTGACCTGTTTGCGAACAGTGTTAATCGTGCTTTTAATAGATTTATTTTGTTTTCGATCCCGTTCGTTCTGTCGGACTCGCTTTTCTGCTGATAATGAATTTGGCATCATGTACACCTCCTTTAATAAAACAATAATGATATATAAAATTCTTCAAAAATCAAGTCCGGGGGAACCAATTTCGGGTGTCTGCTTAAAACAAACCCGGAATCTGGTAGAGAATTAACAGTTGTATGGACAGAACTGTTTGTAACCGTCAGCCGGTGAGATGGTTTTAGCGGTCGGGTTCAAAACCAAGCCGGGGCAGAATAATGCGGTCGATTATTATTATAATCGCGGCCGCACCGAAGGAGCCAGCGAATACTGTAAGGACCCCCTGAAAAGTTTCCATTGCTTCCGGAGCAAAAAGCATAACCCCGGCGAGAGTGAGCATAATCAGTCCCCCGATTAATTTGAGGATTCGCCCGTGTACTTTCTGAAGCCGTGTGACCCTCAAAGTGATTATTGCCAGAAAGACTATAATTAATTCATCCATTAAATATATAAAAAGGTATAGCAAAAGCAAAATTATGAATAAGGGAAGTGAAATTGAATGCTGGCTGATAATACCGCTCCAGATGACCGGCAGTCCGGCCGTGCAGGGAAGTTCAATTAATACCGCGCCCAGGGCCATCGCCGCTACGCTGGCTATAAGATGCGGGTGTGATTCTTTACTGGTTGCCAGGGAATGGAATTTTTTAAATATTTTTGGTTGATATTTTTCGGGTATGGTGAAAGAAATGCCTTTTTTGAACCAGAAATAATCTTTGATGTTCACCACGGCAAATATAAAAGCAACGACCGCCACCAGCAGACGAATCCAGAACATATAACCGATATAATAAAAAGCATGCAGAAGACCAAGAATGAACATGCCGTAAGCTCCGGCGGTAACCAGTAAGAAAGTGAGTGAGACCACAAGTGTTTTTCGCCGCGAACCGCTGGGTATGACTATGCCCAGAAGAAGTGTGATTAACCAGAGGGAGCAGGGGTTAAAGCCGTCGACGAAGGCAACAATTGCTGTCATCAGGAAAAGCGGCATTTCGGCTACGTTTACCCGGCCCAGAAACGGCAGGTCTATAATTTTTCCCTCATTAGCCCGCGGCCAATCGCGAATTTTCTCCGGAATCGGCCGGGCATTCTCCGGCGGAGATATTAAGCCCGCTTTCACACCTGGGTTCACGCAGTAATTATCCCGGCAGTATTCGACCATATCCTCAATATTGCGGGCCAGTTCCATGTTGAAACCGCGAACCGGTTTAAAATTACCTATAAAAGTCATCGGAACCGAACGAGCGGTTACGTCGTAACTTCGGGCGAGAAGATTAAAAATGGGTCGATTGGCAGCGTTCTTAGTTACCTCGTAAGATTTGATTTTCACTTCAGGATGTTTATTTTTGAGGTGTATAAAAAACTTTTTTTGCTGTTTGCAGTATGGACAGCCCTCACCCCAGAAGAAATAGATGGTTGTTTTCATTTCTGTATCTTCCTGGATAGCTGCTGCCGGGCCAGGGTTAAAAATAAGAGTGGAAAATAATATAGTCAGTATAATTGTTAGTAGTATTAATTTTTTCAATTTATTTTTGCTCCTAAAAATAATAGAGTGCAAAGAGTTATAACAAATTTTTACTATTTTGATTTCGGTAAAATATTTATAATTAGTCAGAGAGTTACGTTGCCACTGCGACAACTTCTATAAGTATATAATGAAGGTAGTAGCTGCTCAAGCAAAGGATGTATCTTAGAAGTGTTTTGAAGGATGAAACAGGGGATTCAATATCAGCCAGGGTTTTTCGGGGAATTTTAGACTTAGTTTAACCGTTATTATATATAGATACATAATTTATAAGGGAAGGTGAATTGTCATGACGGTAAGAAAAGTTTTGAGACTCGGTCATCCTCTGCTGAGGAAAACCTGTCAATCGTTGGACTCCGCGGATATTGGGAAGGGTTCGTTCAAAGAATTGGTGAGTGATCTGTTTGAGACCATGCGGTCCCGGGATGGAATTGGGCTTGCCGCTTCCCAGGTGGGCCGCCGAGAGCGGGTCATTGTGTATGAAATAGAGGCCAACAGCCGCTATGAGAATTTAAATCTGGATGTGGAGGCTACTGTCCTAATTAATCCCCGGGTTATTGCCCGTTCGGCCGAAAGAGAGCTGGACTGGGAAGCATGTCTGAGTCTGCCTGCTTTGAGGGGAGAAGTGCCCCGGCACAGTTGGATTAAAATTGAGGCTTTAACGATGGGGGGAGAGAAAATTGAACGAAAAGTAAAAGGTTTTGAGGCCCGGGTTATCCAGCATGAAATAGATCACCTGGATGGGACATTATTCATTGATCGTATGTACAGCATGGATAAGTTAAGCTATGAGAAGGAGTATCATAAGTATCATGAGAATGAGGATTGAATTTATAGTCAGGGTGTTTCGGCTAATTCACCGCTAAAAGAATGTTTCGCGGGGCCTTTTAGCCGTGAAGTTTCCGGATCAATTTTTAAGACCCCGCCCGGCTGGCTTACTTCTATCCAGCCTTTGAAGCGGTCGGTTTCAAGGCTGGCACAGGCTATTGCAATGCTGCCGGTCCCACAGGCCGCTGTTTCCCCGACCCCCCGTTCATGAACACGCATATCTACCCGGTTGTTGTTTTTAATCCGGACAAATTCGGCATTTATGCCGTTGCTGGCGGCAAAATCGGGATGTGTTTGAATCTGTGAACCTATGATCTCCAGCGAAAGCATTTCTGGTTTGTCTGGAAGGTTTTGATTTTCCTCCAGGAAAAAAACAGCATGGGGATTTCCGACATCCACCCGGTGGTAGGTAAGCTCCATATTTTCAAGTTGTAGCATTTTTTTCCCGGCGTAGGCCGCCGGTGTTTGCAGTTGCAGCAGGACTTCTGCCAGTGCGGGTTTCTTTAAATTGACCTCTGCTTTTACTTCTCCGGCAAGGGGGAGGTGGATGGTGAATTTACCGGGGGTGTTATTGGTCAGGCCGTGATGAAAATAGGCAATGCATCGCAGCCCATTGGCGCAGGATTCGGCCTCACTTCCATCTGCGTTAAATATACGCATCTGAACGTCGTTTCCTCCGGCCCGGCCGGCAAACAGGACACCGTCGGCGCCGACCGAAAATCCCCGCGGGCATATTGTCCGTGCAAAATCGGCTTTCCGGTCATCCTCGACAACCGTGTTCTTTCGCTCGTCAACAACTACGTAATCGTTGCCAAGACCGTGTAGTTTTTCAAATTTTAGCCCCATCAGTATCTTCTCCTCAGGAATTCCAGTTCAGGCGTTTAATTCGTTCTCCGGCCTGCCGGGTGCGGTCCAGGTTTTCAATAAGCGCAAAGCGAATGAACCCGGCCCCGTTTTCAGGTATCTGTCCCAGTGCGCGCCCGGGCGTGGTATTAATTCCGGCCTCTTCAAGCAAAATCCTGGTCGTTTCCACACTGCCCAACCCGCCGGGGGTTTCTGCCCAGATATAGAATCCACCTTCGGCAAAAATCCTGCCGAAACCAGATTCTTTCAGGCAGGGAATTAAGGCGTCTCGTCTTTCCAGATACATTTTGCGCATATCTTGCACGTGTTTTTCCTCGCTGAAAGCTCCGGCAGCCGCTTTTTGCAGGATCTGGGCCTGGCCCGAATGAAGATTTGTCTGCACTTCCTTATAAATATCCAGGTATTCTTTTTTCCCGGCGACGAACCCGATTCGATAGTTGGTCATATTTGAACGCTTGGAGAGGGAATGAATAACAATTCCCTGTTCCAATCCCCCTTCACATTCAAACAGGGAAACCGGGGGCTCGCCGTCATAATACATCTCTGAGTAGGCTTCATCCGAGCAAAGCAGGATGTTGTATTTGTGGCAAAAATCAATTGCTTTTTCATAATAATCCTTTGGAATTATTTTGCTGGTCGGATTATTAGGACTGTTCAGCCAGAGTATTTTGGCTTTTTCAGCCTCCTCAGCGCCTATTTTCTCAAGGTCGGGCAGAAAATTATTCTCAGGAAGCAGAGGCATAAAAACAGTTTTACCACCCCGCTGTAGTGTACCGGTTGTATAGGGAGGATATCCGGGGTCCGGGATAAGTACCACGTCACCGGGATCAATAAAAGCCATTGGCATGCAGAAAACCGACTGTTTGGAACCGAGAGTTGCGGTTATTTCAGTTTCGGGATCAAGTTTAATGTTAAAACGTTTTTTGAACCATTCGGCTGCTGAAATTCTGAAAAAGTTCTCGCCGCTGTAGCTTGGATACCCTTCGGATGGTCTGTTTAAAGCGTGGGCGGCGGCTGCTTCTCTGGCGAGCTGTGGCGTGGGATCGGTGGGATCACCAACACCTAAATCTATCAGATATTTGCGCCCTTGCTGGCGGATGATATTTTTTTTAGCCCGGTCAACTTCCGCGAAAGCATAACCCCCGATCCCCTTTAGAAAAGAACTCTTATCAATCTTCATAACGGTGTCTCCTGTTTATATGGGATATATCCTCATTTATTTTAAGGGAATATTATACAGGTTCCAGTTCCGATTTCACAGGAGGAAGGAAGTGTAGTATATTTTGACATTTTTGGATCGTCACTGATAAAATCCTCAATACGGGGCTGTTTTATACCGTTAATAGTAGTGAGGGCTGATTGTTTAATCATAATGGTTGGCGAGGACGAGATTATGGATTATAAATTTAATAATCCTACCAGTGGATTTTTACAGGGCGAGCAGTTTTTTGACGAATTGACGACATACCTGTGCAGGGCTCCCTCCCGGAAGTATCTGCTTACAGTGGGAACCGATTCTCGTCAGATGAAAAACAAGACTTCTTTTGTCAGTGTGGTTGCTATCCAGCGTGTCGGTCACGGTGGACGCTATTTCTGGCGACGGTTTTATCGTGGTAAGTTTAAAGCTCTGCGTCCCCGGATTTATGTTGAAGCCGAGCAGAGTTTGAAGCTCGCCACCCGGCTCACAGCAGATTTTGAAGAGCATCTTTTACGCCAGCCCCTGGAGTTTGATATCGACTGGGAGATTCACGTTGATATTGGACCCAACGGTCCCACCAGTGAAATGATCTCAGAAATAGTAGGAATGATTCGCGGCTGTGGCTACACGGTGCGCACCAAACCGGAAGCCTACTGTGCAGCAGTAGTAGCCGACCGCTACGCCTGAAAAATAAACAGCGCGATAATGGGTAAAACAGACAGGGAGAAGCAGAGGGGGAGAACAAGAGAGCCAGAGAGCTTGAGAAAAAGCAAAATCCAAGTCAAAGGCTATTTTAA
>CAYTSZ010000134.1:0-6264 GCA_964440635.1 uncultured bacterium | reverse complement strand
TTTTTTAAAAAAGTTAATAAGAGACGAGCTTGCCGAAATCGATTCATATTCCAGTGAAAATGAAATATCGTTCCTACTCTGAGTTGTCGAATTCAACTGTAAATTTGGCAGCCCAGTGTTACAGCCTAACGCGACAGTTAAACCATCAATTCAATTTGAGGACTTCCAGAGATGTTATTTAATTCTCTCGACTACCTGATTTTCTTTCCCATCGTGGTCTTTACTTATTTTAGTCTGCCCGAAAAGCACCGAAACGGGTTCCTGCTGATCGCCAGTTACTACTTTTACATGAGCTGGAAACCAGTTTACGCGGGTTTGATCTTCGCCTCGACGATCATTGACTATTTCTGTGGATTAAAGATGGATGACAAACAATCGATATTACCACGAAGATTTTATCTCGTATTCAGTCTTCTCGGTAATCTATCAATCTTGTTCACCTTCAAATACTTCAATTTCTTCACTGAAAACCTTTTCGGCGTTCTTCATTTTTTCGACTGGTCAGTGTCAACTCCCACCCTGAACGTCATTCTCCCCGTAGGGATTTCTTTCTACACCTTTCAATCACTCAGTTACACAATCGATACCTACATGAAAAAACGAGACGCGGAAGAGGATTTTTTAAAATTTGCCCTGTACGTTTCCTTTTTCCCCCAGTTGGTAGCCGGACCTATTGAACGGTCGACACATCTTCTGCCGCAGTTTGATGAAGATTTTAATTTCGACGTCGAACGCACACTGAACGGACTGAAGCTAATCGTCTGGGGATTCTTCAAAAAAATTGTGATCGCTGACCAGCTCGCGATATTTGTAAACCAGATTTACGGGGCGCCGGAGACGTTCGGCGGGGCACATCTGCTCGTAGCCACCATTTTCTTCAGTTTCCAGATCTACTGTGATTTCTCCGGTTACTCTGATATTGCAATTGGTTCCGCTCGTATTCTTGGATTCGATATTATGGAAAATTTCCACCGGCCCTATTTTGCAAAATCCATCCCCGAATTCTGGATCCGATGGCACATTTCTCTCAGCACCTGGTTCAAGGATTACGTTTATATCCCCCTCGGAGGAAACCGGGTGAATAGTTACCGGCATTACTTCAACCTGGCAGCGGTATTTTTGATCAGTGGGCTCTGGCACGGAGCTGCCTGGACATTTGTCATCTGGGGAGCAATACACGCCGTTTATTACCTGGTTCACCTCTGGAAAAAACCACTCGATGAAACCGTCAACCAATTGGTTAGCAATCCCCTCTTAAAGGGGATCCGTTCGTTCACCCGAATTGTAGTAACATTCGGACTCGTCACCTTTAGTTGGGTATTCTTCCGGGCCCAGACGCTGGAGGATGCCATACTGATTGTGAAAAAAATCACGTATTCACTCGGAAATTACTCTGTTCTTCTCTCGCAACTGGGCGAATTAAAGCAGTTTCTCGACTCCGGTCAATCCAATTTAGCCCTCTTTGATTTTAGTTTCGGGGTACTCGCCGTTCTCTTTATGCTGATCATCCACATTCTGGAGCGCGGAACCGATTCACGAGAATTTATTTCGGATTTACCGGGGGTGGTAAGGATCGTAATTTACAACATCGTATTCATTGCCATACTCGCTGTTTTGTTGTTCGGAGGAACCTATGAAGAGCAGACGTTCATCTACTTTCAATTCTAAACCCCGCCACTATCGGCGGCTTCGCGACTATTCTTCGGCTGGGCGAATCAGATGGCCTTCCATAAACTCCGCCGTTAACTGAGCCAGTTTCTTCGAACCGAGGTTGTTCACGTGAACATGGTCCTGGAAATACTTTGATTGACCCGTTATCCGGGGTGACAGGTCCCATAAAAGAGTGTTTTCGTTTTCACGGGCGGAACGTCGGAGTGTTTCATCAATAATACGATAACCCCTGAGTAGCGTTTCGTGCGTCAAATTGGAAGCGCGGGTAATCTCCTCTATTTCCTTTTTTGTGTTTGAATCGGAGACAAGCCGGGCCTGAGTAACGAGGACGGGCGTCGCGTCGATCATTTCAGACAGCTTGACGAAGAGTTCAACCGTAAGCCGGTATTGTTCGATGGCCCTCTCATCAAGGGTTTCCAGCGCCGTTTCCTCTTTTGATTTTGCTGTTTCCAAATCTTCGAGATGTGAATAAAACCTGGACCGAAGATGGGTGTAGAGGACGGAATGTTCGCCGAGAAACCGATCCACACTGTTTCGGTAAACACGCTTTGGGGCTTCCGACGGATGGTAGGGCTTAATGGAATACAACGGAAAGGGTTCGGACGTGTTAAAGAATTTGAGGTCACTCCAGCCGTTAACGAGAAAAACGTAATCAGGGTCCAGAAAATGTCCACGGGAAAAAAGCCGGGTAACCGACTCCGGTGAGGTATGACCGGGAATGCCAGCATTGATTACTTCCACCTGCGCATATCCCTTTTCGTGGAGGATTTCCTCAATTCGTTCGGGCCAACTCGGGGGCTCGGAGCGTGAATCAAACAGGTGGGAACTTCCATACATCAAAATTCTCACCTGTCCCTCGGGTTTCTCAATCGAAAAATCGTCTCCGCGAAAACCATGGCGGTTGATGTGATAGCTGTATTCCGAGTGGTTACGGTTTCGCGCGTCCTGCTCGTGGGGTTCAAAGATATGGCGAGCAAACGCATACGGCCGGTATTTCAGGGCCATGCTCAGCACCCAGCGTGGATCGGTATAACGCCGGATTACTTCCCCAATGCCAAAAAGAAAGACGAACGTAAGCAGGCAAATCACGAATATTTTGAGGATTTTCTTAATCCTGTCGTTCAGTCGTAAATTCACAATTATCTCC
The DNA here is from genome assembly GCA_964440635.1 of uncultured bacterium. Taxonomy (GTDB): domain Bacteria; phylum T1Sed10-126; class T1Sed10-126; order T1Sed10-126; family T1Sed10-126; genus CAYTSZ01. Next base: position 3,446 of record CAYTSZ010000134.1, on the reverse strand, counting down.
ACATTTGTCTAAATATACTATTGTTCGAAGCAAAACCCGTGACCGGCATCACGGGTTTGACTGATTCATAAAACAACTCCACCGCGGTCCAAACCGGCAATTCAGCACCTCAGGACCAGCCGTCGGGAGGATCGAGGTACAACCGCGAACCCGTGGAGGCACTTTATTTTTTAGGTAACGCCCTCATTGATTGCCGGCCCGGGCGATCATGGGGACGGGATAAAATGGTCGCCAGTTTTCCACTCATAAATCGTGCCATTGCCCGAGATCCTTCCGGGCTAAAGTGAATATGATCATTAAATAACTGACCCGAATTTCTGAATTCGGAGGCGGCGTCAAAGATAGTTACGTCCAGACGTTGTGCTTCATTCTTCAAAATTCTATCCATATTCTCAAATGCCCTAACCAATGTTTCATGGTTCATCTTGACCTTTGAATAATGAATTTTTTTGCGCTCTTCCTGGCTATTATCCGGTTCGGGAAGTCGGGGTTGAACAATTAGAATAGGCTCAGCTCCAATATCTCGGCTCAGGCGGATAAAAGTTCTCACATTCAACCGATACTGTCGGATCGCTGTTTCAGTCAGTTCGCCGTCAAATCGGGCGGGGTCATTTTTATTATCATCGCTTGTATCTACCCCCGGATTATCCAAAAATCGATAATACCGACTTCTCAAGTGAGTGTAGAGTTGAGAATGTTCCCCTAGAAAACGATCTATTACGTTTTGATAATAACGGCGGTCTGCCCGTAGCTTGTTGTGAGGTTTTATTTTCATCAGGGGAAATGGTTTTTCCTGGAAATATTTGATGTCATTCCATTCATTACAGAGCACTGTGAAATCCGGCTCAAGCACGTGGCCGCGAGCAAAAAGCTTACCGACAGACTCGGCCGAATTATGTCCTGGAATTCCGCCGTTTATGACCTCTACGTTACTATATCCCTGACCACGTAGCTTATCCTCAATCAGCTCCGACCAGCTTTTCCCCGTGGTTTCAATATCAAACACTTGAGAACCTCCGTATATTAGGATCCGGAGTTCACTGTCAGTCTTATCCACGGGAAACCCGTTTCCACGGTAACCAAGAGCATTGATATTGTAAGAAATGTTAGGACGATCCCGTCGACTATAAATATTTTTTTCCGGTTTTATAACATGACGGCTAAAAAATACGGGTTCATATTTCATGGCCATCGACAGAGTCCAGTAGGGTTCTTTCCACCGGCGATATAATTCGCCCGCTCCCCAGAGTAATGCCACTGTGACCACGATGGAAACACAGGCAGTAAATATATTTTTCATCTGTTCCAAATTCATGGGTCCTCCCGTTTAATCTAAAATGGAAAACATGGTTATGTCAAACTGGGTCATTCAGACCTTCTGTTTCTATAACACGCGATTTATGAAGCAGATGCTCGAATGGCTTTCCGAATCTCTATCATTGTCCTCCGGTACACGCTATATAATTTAAAATTCATGGTCCTGAATAACCTTCAAAATCTCAGATGCTTCCTCCCCCGGTCGGTCTCCACGAGATCCATCAGTTCCCCCTCAAATTGCATGCCTCTGTGAAGGGTCTTCCGTCGCGTTTTTTGAACCATATAGGAAATTCCTTTTCAATAAATTAACTGTAATCCGATTATAGACCCTTACGATTGAACTATCAAGCTATATTCGGGCTGGATTTCCGCCGCTTTTTGCACCTGAACTCTTTTCTCTCCTCGCTCATCATTATATTTATTTTTCTGCTGGATTCCCCCCACTCCCCAGCCAGAATTTCCATTATTCTTCACATTTTTTTCCCTGAGCTTCAACCTCAACAGACGTGAAAAGGATCGTCGCCCCAGGGCAGATCGTCTGCGATCGGCTGGTAGGTTATTGATGAATTCTCCGGCGGACCGCGGGTAGGTTCGCTTTCAGACTCCGCCAGCATATCCAGGTGATCCAGGATCTGGAAGATCACCCGCCTGGGGCGGATAAAAGAGATGATCTTCATCTCCCCTCCACATTCGGGGTCCTTCCTGCAGCATCCATGCTCCCCAGGACATTTCCTTCCCTCCAGTCGGGCACACTTAGCGGTTCTACTTCACATACCTGCTTGAGCAGCATTGCCCATTGCTTATGAGCTTCGGTAGCAGGATGAACGTAAGTCTTTGTATATTGTTTCCCCTCACCCTTTGCCCGTTTGCCACGCGATACATTCGAATACCAGCCGTAATATCTGGTCAGGTGGTGATTTTTGTCCGGTATATGCTGGGTCACCTGGGCCAGAAAGTCCAGCGGATCGAACACTTCAAAGTTTCGGGTGATCGTTCTTTCGGTGGGCAAAGCCCTCCACTTTTGGAAAGGCAGCGGCTCAGGATGTTCGGCATCATACAGGACCTTATCCCCCGGCGAGTCCCGATGGATCTTCGCCTCGGCCAACGGACAGCGGGCGATGTAGTTGGTGAGCCGACGCAACCCTTCCTCGTCTCCGGCTTCTATTTTTACCTCCCTGTGGACGCTGAAACCGGTATACTTCCAGTTCTGCATGTTGCGGGCCAATTTTGGCTTAATCCGGCCCTTCTCAATCAGCATCTGGAATACGTGGTGTTCCCAGACCTTGAGGAAAGGTTCGGTAGACAACTTCCCGAGGGAATGAAAAGTTCCATCGGGGGCAAATACCCCGTCAGTTACAAGAGCGTGGATATGTGGATTCCATAACATCAAAGAACCGAACGTCTGAATTGTTCCGACCATCCCCGCTTTATATTCCTCACCCAGCCCAAACCCGTAGACGTCCCGAACTGTCCGCCAGGCGCAGCGGGCCAGTTCACTCAACAGGTCGCGATTGTACCTGAAATACAGGCGGAACCGTTTGGGAATGGTGAAGACATACTGGCGGTGAGCAACATCAGCGAATACATTTCCCACAAGATGATTGGCAAGGTTCAAGGTCCGTTTTTGATGACAGGACGGGCAGAATCCCCGCCGTTTGCAGGAAAAAGAGACAAACATCTCGTGGTTGCACTCCTTACAGCGCACCCGGGCAAATCCATAATCAACAACGTCGCACCTGAGGAACTTCTCCACCACTTCATCGACTACCAAACGCCAGGGCCCAAAATCACTGCGATAACGACGGGGATAAACCAGCTTGAATTCGTCAAAGTATTTGTCCACGAGTTGATAGAAGGAGGTGTGGGACATGCGGCGGGAACTATCCACAATATCCTGGCTGGCAAACATACACTTCTTGTGATGCCCACCGGGGGCGGGAAATCACTCTGCTATCAGCTTCCCGCCCTGGTTAACGAGGGATTGACGCTTGTCATCTCGCAGCTTATCTCCCTGATGAAGAACCAGGTCGACAAACTGCGGACAAGGGGAATCGCCGCCACCGCCAGCTTGAAGTAAAAAACTTTTGTGCCATGATTATCATCCTTATCTTGATGTCAATAATCCTATT
>CAYTSZ010000133.1:0-6265 GCA_964440635.1 uncultured bacterium | reverse complement strand
GGACGAGATTATATATGGGTGTGATTCCAAAATGGAAATATATGTGGCTATACTTACGGGATGTGCAGTACTAACGTTATTAACTTTCTTTGCTGTGGCCTTCAGAATCTGGCTTGTCTGCAGGCAGGCCGAGCTTTTCTTTGCCGAATTGAATCTAAAACTACCTCCGGCGCTGGAAGAATTAAGAGATACAGCACAGAAAATAAATTCCACCGCGGATATAATAAGAGTCCGGGTGGCCGACACAGACCGGCAATTTGCCAGTGTGGTTCAGCGTTTTATGAGCCTGAGCCAGAATTTACTGGAAAAATGCAATCGGATTCAGGAATACTTTTCTACTTCAAAACTCAAAGGGCTGGCTCTGCTGCCGGCTGCTTATAAGATATATCAAAGTTTTTTTTCAAGTCAAAAGAAACAACATCAAACTCAGGAAGGTGACAACAATGGGTAAACAAAACAGTATTTTTAAGGCCCTATTGACAGGTGCGGCAATAGGAACTGCAATGGGGGTTCTTTTTGCTCCGGACTCCGGTGAAAAAACTCGAGAAAGACTGCGAGATATTTCACAACAGGCAAAAGATTCAATTGAAAAAGGAAGCGGGGACCTGATAGCAAGAGCCCGGCAGCTTCGCACGGAAGTGGAGCAACTGACCAACCGAACTATCGAAGGTGCTCCACAGAAAGTCCGCGATGAAGTTGAAGCTCTACTTTCCGCCGTCGAAGAGGGTCGGAAAGTTCTGAAAGAAAAACGTTCTGAAACCGGTGAAAAGAAAGAAGACTAATTACCCGGATTCCTCTTCCACCACCAGTTTATTAAGTTGCTCCCCTGAAACAGGGGAGCAACTGCATATCCTTATTACAAGTGATTACTATGACAAATTTTGTTTACATTCTTTTGATAATAGGCGGCGGGATATCGCTGGGTTTCCTGACGGAAAAACTAATCACTATGTTAAAGATCCGGGTTGCACGAAAAAAAAGGCAGGAAATAATTTCCGCCGTTGGCGATCAAGAGAAAATCAAGAAACAGGAATACGAAAAAAGGATACAGGAGGTAGAAAAATATCGCCAGCAACTCCAGGAAAGCATATCCGGCCTGCACAAGCGTATTGGCCAGCAGAAAACCCGAATGGGGTCCCTGCAGAAACGTCTGGATAAAAGAGTTGAACTCTCCTCTGATCTAAAGAAAGAAATCGAAGAACTTAAATCGCTTATGCAAGAACGTAAAGAAAAAACAGAAAAAGCGATATCGGCCCGGCTTAAAAAATTAGAGGTCAAGGCAGAAACCAACCAAGAAATAATCCTCAAGGAACTCGAGCAGGATCTGATTTCTAAAACAAAACTTGCCTGCAAAAAAATGGTTTCCCAACAGGAAAAAGCTGTGGAAGGAGACCAGGAAAAACTGGCCAGGGCCACCATCCGCTGTGCAATCCCCCGTATCGATCTTCCCTCCCCTGCGTCTGTCCCAACAGCTTCACTTAAATTCCCGGACGAAGATGCCTATGTAAGATTTAAAGAGTTCTACGAAAAATACGAGGAGAAAATTATCGATACTATCGATTCTGGAGTCCGTTTTGAAGAAAAAAGACAGGCGGCCATAATCGAAAATATGGAACCGGTACAAAAAGAAATCGCATACAGAACTTTAAATAATATTATTCAGCAGAAAAAGTTCGATTTCAAATTGGTGAAAAAAGGCGGCCAGCGGTACATAAGCCAGGTGGAGAATGAAAAGATGCGAGCCGCCAGACGAATACTGAAACGGACCGGGATTAAAAATGTTCCGGATGAGCTGGTATCTTTACTGGGAGTTTTGCAGTTCAGAACCTCCTTCGGCCAGCCCCAGCTTTTACACAGCCTGGAGGTCTGCAGACTGGCCACACTGCTGGCCGCCGAGCTGGGAGCCAACGTTGAACTTACTAAACGAGCCGGTTTACTGCATGATATCGGGAAGGCGGTTGATCGCCAGCGCGAGCGCGGGCACGCGCTCATAGGTGCGGATATCGCCAAAGAGGCCGGCGAACACGAAGTGATCATAAACTCAATTGGAAGCCACCACAACGATGTGGAAGCTGCGTTCGTGGAAAGTCTTATAGTGGCCGCAGCAGACGCGATATCGGGTTCACGACCCGGGGCCCGACAGGAAAATATAACCAATTATTCGGAAAGAATAGAAAACCTGCGCGAACTGGCTACCAACCGCCGGGGAGTAAAAAAAGTATACATCATGAACGCCGGGCGCGAGCTTCGAGTCTGGGTTAACAAAAACCAGATCGCCGACGAAGAGATGACCAAACTGGCCCGGGAGATAGCAGAGGATATCGAAGAAGAACTGGTATACAGCGGAGAAATAAAAATCAACACCATCCGCCGCTCCAGATTCACCCGAATGGCCCGAACCTAAAAGCGGACAGGGAGACAGGGGGATGGGGGGACAAGGGGAAAAAGCAACATCAACGTCAACTTCAAAACATTTTTACCACAGAGGTCACAGAGGGACACAGAGGACTTTCAAAACATTTTTAGAGGGTAAAATCTGAGTCAACGGCAGGTGGCTCACGGATTAGATCTGATAAAATCTGATTCGGGTTAACTTCAACATCAAAGACAGTTTTAAGAGAGGTCACGGAGGAAAGTTAAAAACATTAGAGAGGGATAAAATCAAAATAAACTACTTAGCCCGCAATATAATTAGACGTTTCTTTTTCTACTTTTTGTATAATAAAAGTTTCAGGTTCAAATTTATCTTTTGCCCATTTCCAAGCATCTTCAAAAGTGTCAAAAAATTCCTGGGGCCGCTCAGAATGAAAGACTACAAACTCCCGGGCATGCTCTTCTAACAAATCGTCTACTCTCTTTTTGAATTCTGCATAGTTTTTTTCAATCTCTTCCTCAGGCATTGATATCCAGCTCCCGCTTGATATAAATTATATATGCCATCTGTCTATCCATATCCAGCTTCTAAAACTCTCAGTCAGCCGTTCTCTCCCCTTCCCCCCTCCCGCTAAATCAGAACCTCATGGAGACGTTCACGGCTGCTCCGGCTAACGAGGGAATATCATCGCCGTCGTCGTCTTTGGTATCCTTGTCACTGATCGTTCCTGAAAGGTCGATGTTAACCCTTACAAGATTAATACCGAGACCAACGGTGTAAAGGTCGCCTTCAAGGTCCTGCGCTGTGTTGGTGCGCATACCGGCTCTCAGGGCAAGATTTATCCAGGGGCGATTGAAGATGTTAAATTCGTTTCCTATCGCCAGATACTGGGCCTCATAACCGGGCAGGATTGTCTCGTTGGTTGTCAGGTCGTAGTCAACGGCAATCCGCCACCAGTCATGCCCGAACCAGTTTTTACCACCGGACATACCTGGAATCTTATATATCCACTCCAGGGGATAACCGCTCAAACCGGCCCGCCACTGGGGTTCAATAGTTAATTTCTCCGGGATATTTTCATATTCATCAAGAACCGGGTAATCAAACTCGGGTTCATTCAAGTATTTACCGCTCAATCCAAGCTTCAATCCCATCTTTTTGCGAGCATCCCAGACAAAGCCAACATCCACTCCAAAATCGGAGCTTTTTTCTGTTTTATTGTCCAGTGTATCCTCGGCTTCCTCATCAATATCATTATCATCAAAAACATTGTATTGGAGATAGCCAATCTCTCCCTGGAGATATTTTACACTACCTCCAATATATAGAGGACTCTCCAGGATTACCAGAATCGGCTCCGGGTAGGAGTAGTTAAAGGCAATCTCATTAACCATCGCGCCCTGCAGAACAAGATTCTGAGCTTTGGTGTCAAAAGTATCGGTATCACCACGGGCGATAGAGACAAGGGAGGGCATCAAGGTTTGAGAAGCTTCACGCAACACTTCATCGGTTACAGTATCAGAATACCCGGCCTCCTGGAGGCGATAAGCGATGTAGTGAGCAGCTTCTTCGCTGGTACCATCAAGTCCAAATAAAGCCAGGGTATCGCTACCCAGGGCCTCATCCAATTCGTTTTTTATGGTGGTTATTGTCGTGGCATCATAAGTGTGAGAATCAGAAGAAGCACCGGATACAGTTGTAATAGTTGAATCACCGGTAACAAATTCCCGGGCTATGGTGTCTCCTCCCTCTCCGGTCATTCCCTCAAAAACAATATTATCGAGCAAGAAATCGGTATTTCCGGCAAAAGATGTATAATTATTGGCAGTTATCGACCAGTTCCCACGACCAAAGTTCAAACCCCCTCCGGCATCAATAAGCAGTCCCTGGCCTTCCTTGTTCACATCCCGCAGTTCCTTGATCAGGCTAATAAAATTTGCATAAGCACCTGTGTCGGAAAATCTACTGTCCACAATATTATCAAAAGAATCATAATCCTTTTCGAAGTCCTGCAGGTCCTCGGCTTCAAAGAGGAAATCATTTGTAAACTGGGCCTGAAGACCGGCCTGAACTCCGGCGACAAATCCTTCGTGCTGACCGACCATGGCCGGATTCCATACCCCCGCATTTTCATCGTCAATCGAGGCCACTCCGGCTCCACCCATCCCCTGTCCGCGCGGACCGACCATCCTGAACGGAGCCGCAACTGCTACAGTTGATATAAACATCCCGAGCAACATAATTATTAATCCAACTGTGAAATTTGTTTTCTGATTCATAACGACCACTCTCCCAAGTATAAGTAATTAAATTATCAGCCACATTTTTATTTTGCGCTATCCGGATTAAAAATGCAAGTAAAAATACCGCAATTGTGATAAAAATCACAATTAAGGTAAAACAGTGAAATCGTGACTACTGGGTGATTAGGTGATTAGGTGATTGGGTGATTGGGTGATTGGGTATCGACAAAATTAAATTCAACGGGTGGGTCGACAGAGTGAGTATTTATTTCGACTGTCATTCCGACCCCTGACGCACACGGATGTGCTAATGCTGTGAACACAAGGATGTGTAAGAACAGTGCGAGCCGGAATCCAGTGCTGTTGACTTGTGGTTTTGATTAATGTTTTCAACTTGTAAACTCTTAACGATGAACTGGTTTTTCTATGAACTGACCTTCAGTACATAAAAAAGTGAGGAGGACTGACCCGTGGGGGGTCAACCCTCCTCACTGTGGGTGGGACGTCTAAATAATCAGTCCCTCAAGCTTCCTGCACTTCTAACAGGAAGCAGAACTGCATAACGGCTTAGAAGCTGACGGACATCTCACCAACTACACCGTCGAATTCATCGTAACCGGTAACATTGTCACCGATTCCCTGGTCCACATACTCAAGCTTGGCGAGAACGCCGGAAGCCAGGTTGTAGCCAAGACCGGCCTGGAGACGATCAACGTCATAATCCCCATCTACGTCCTTTTCCAGCTCACCGTAACGAACGGCAAGATAGGCGCGGGGAGTAAGTTCGTAGCTGGTCTCCACGTTCCAGTAATCGTATTCATCGTCACCGTTTTCAACTTTACCAAGGAAAGCGGCAATTTCGGCGGGAATTCCAAGCTCGGCCATGTCATAAGCAAGGTCAACCTGCCAGGCGGAAATATCACCGGTATCCTTATTGTCACTGCCAAATACATCATTTGCAGAAACATCGCTGTAAGGGGCAGCGGCTACTTTATTACCACCGGCATTACCAAAAAGATTATCAACCTGGGGATGATCAGCATCGGAGTGGTCAACCGCGTAGTAAGACACACCACCACTCAAGCCGGGAAGCACAGGGGAAAGCTCACCCCATACTTTAGCGGCAATAGCTGTGCCACGATCTTTCTCAAAGTCTTCCTCGTCCATACCATTGGTGGCGGAAAGACTCCAGGCGGCTTTTCCGAAAAGTCCGGAAAACTCAATACCCGACTGGCTGGCAACCGGCATTACAAGCGGGTTACCAACCAAAAGGTTGTCCTGGACATCAGCGTTGCGGGACCCGCGGGCCGACTGACTACCGTAGTTAATCTCAAACTTACCGAGTTTAATGTCGGTAAAAGTAAAAAGGTCATCAAGGGTCAAATATGCCTCGTAAACATCGACCGGATCGGTCTCTCCGCCTATGTCCAGCTCGACAAAAGCATTCACACCGGCGGTAACATCGCCCATGATCTGCAGGTTAGCCAGAGCATCCTGGAAACCGGCTTCATTATCCTCGTTAACACCTGTATCAGCGTCTATACTCTGAAAACGTGTTGTCACCTGGCCGGACATAGAAATACTGGCCAGAGCGGGCACGCTCAGGGATAAAACAAATACTGCTACTAGTGATAATACTGTTAATTTT
>CAYTSZ010000132.1:0-6301 GCA_964440635.1 uncultured bacterium | reverse complement strand
TCCTTGTGTTCACAGCATTAGCACATCCGTGTGCGTCAGGGGCCGGAATGACGGCCGGGGCGGAAGCTCTGGATTCCGGCTCGGGGGCCGGAATGACGGCACTGGTAGAACCCCTGGATTCCTGAGCGGGAGACGGAATGACCAGTGGGAACTTCTCTGGTGACGTAATTGTCTTTTGATTTTTCAGGTTTTTCTTAAAATTTGTTCGAGAGGCGAAAAATTTCAACCTGAAAAAACGGCAAAAAGCCGCTTGAAAAATATAGATAAAATTTATCATTTAAAACAATGCGTTATGAATGTACAATAGAGTCCCTCGTTCAGTAACAAATCTACTTATTTGTTCCAACTAATAAATAAAGGATTGAATAGTTAATGTCAAAATTAAAGTTTGATGTTCAGGGCCAAACATTGAAGCTGTCTGGCCCCGCAACCCCTCAAGATATATTCAACGAATTAACTGATCTGGAAGACAACAGTAAAAATCCGATTATGGGAGCCGCTTACAACAATCACATGGTCTCCATGCTGCACCCTCTCGAAAAGGGAGGCTTGCTTGATTTTATTCGCTACCGCGAACGTTACGGTGCACAGTTTTATCGCCGCGGAATGTGTCTTATCCTGGGCCTGGCCTGCGACCGTCTTTTCGGTAAGAAATCTTTAGAAATAGGACATTCAATCGAACACGGTTACTACTACCAGCTCATACAGGAAAGTCCGGTCAACCGGGAAACACTTACCGATATCGAAGCTGAAATGAAAAAAATAATAAAAGATGATCTGACAATTGAAGTGGTTATTGTTGATCACGATACAGCCGTCGACATCTTTAAAAAAAATAATCAGGATGACAAAGTAAGGCTTCTTGAATACTGGGAACGGGAGGAAATAGAACTGCATAAGCTGGGAAATTACATGGATCTCGCCTATTTCCCGGCCCCCGCGTCAACAGGTATTCTGGACTGTTTTGAACTGCGCCCCTACACACCCGGTTTTATACTCCGGTTTCCCCCCGCCGATGACCCGCGGGAAATCCCGGAAGCTATCGATCAACCAAAACTTTTCCAGATATATCGAGAAACAAAAGATTGGGCCCGAATTCTGGAAGTAAATAATGTGGGGGCCCTTAACGAGATCATCGAAAAAAAGAATATATCGGAATTTATAAAAATATCCGAAGCGCTGCACGAGAAAAAAATCAGTCAGATCGCCGACGAAATACATCATAAAATGGAAAACATCGATCTGATAACCATTGCCGGACCCACCAGCAGCGGGAAAACCACCTTTTCCAAAAGGTTGATGATCCAGTTGCGGGTAAACGGAATTAAACCGGTTCGTATATCAACTGACGATTATTTCGTCGAACGTGAACAAACTCCCCGGGATGAACAGGGCAACTATAATTTTGAGGCCCTGGAAGCAATAGATCTGGAACTTTTCAACGAACACCTGGAAAAACTGCTGCGGGGGGATCAGGTTCAAATACCCAGTTTTTCCTTCGAAACCGGCTCGCGCAAGAAAACTACCACCCCTCTGCAATTAAGCGGTGACCAATTAATAATCATCGAAGGAATCCACAGTCTCAATCCCAACCTGACACCGGCAATTGACCGGCACAGAAAATACCTCATTTACGTAAGTGCCCTGACCCAGCTTGTAATTGATGATCACAACCGGATCAGCACCTCCGATTCCCGACTGATCAGAAGAATAGTTCGCGATACACTGTTTAGAGATATTCCACCGCAAACCAATATTAAACGCTGGCTCAGCGTACGGCGGGGGGAAAGTGAATACATCTTCCCCTACCAGGAACGGGCCGACTCAATGTTTAATACCTCGCTGCTCTATGAACTGGCAGCGATAAAACCGTATATAAAATCAGCGCTCAAACAGGTCCCCCGGGATAAACCGGAGTTTCGAACCGCAAACAGGATTCGCCGGTTCATAGATCTATTCCGACCAATCGACACCAAAGAAATACCGCCAACCTCTATTTTAAGAGAATTCATAGGTGGCAGTGCCTTTCACTATTAACTTTCGGTTAAGGGGTTTTTAAGATTTCTCAAGAACTGTATCCACAGCTTATATTTGCCATTGGTTCTCTGCCTTTCTGGACCGGGCACAGGAAACTGGAGCGATTTTTACTGGGAAATATAGGTTCCTACTGGGAGGGCACCTCCCCTTTGAAACCCGTTTATCTCAATCACTATTTTTTTGCCAGTTTTTCCAAAGCCGGACAGGCCACTGTCTCCAGGCTGTTACGCGAACTAAAAAGAACTGGTTATATAACCAGGGGCCCACTTTTTGAAAACAAACCATATATAGTGGTCAAACTAACCGGTCGCGGTGTCCTGCAGTATTACAATCAACTCGTATCCCTCAGGGGGATGAAAAAACCCGGATGGTGGCTTCAGCACGTCTCCCAGCTTGAAAAAAATCCCCGCTCCGGAATCAGCACCGGAGGAGAAATACTTCCCTACTCGGGCAAGGTTTATCTGACCCAAACTCCCGGTTTTGTGGAAGAAACCAACCGGGTCCGGGAAGAAAAAACAATCCTGATAGAAAACCCACCAGAACTGGAAGCCGGAAGCACCGTCTTTTTTGAAAACATTCAGGTCAATACCGAAAACGGGCGGAAATTAATCCTGACAGAAAAGACCACCACTATTCCAACCGACCCCAGTGATCTGCGCAACCGGCTTACACATTTCCCTCCCCTTGAGGACGATTTCCCCCGCAAAAACCCCTTTGTTCTTAAAGGAACTCTGCGGGATATTGAGCAAAAAGGGGCCACACATCGCTATCAACTGACTTTTGCAAATCAAGAGGGTAAAAAATTAAAACTCATTGCCGACAGCGAAAGATTACCCGAAAATATTAGTGAAAAAACCGGTAAGAAGTTTTACTTTGGCCCCCTGCGGGAGGCCAGAACAGACAGCCGCGAGCTTTTATTGGAACTGCAAAGAGACGGTAAGGTCGAAGAAATTACCACCGACCATTATTAAACTTCCGACTGATTTAACAGATCTGTTTCCCATCTTTCGCCCGCAGTCCGGGATGGTTCGCAAGATAGACCGCGCGAGCGATTTTTGGATGAAATAGTTTGTAATTTAACTTTAAAAAGTTAGAATTATTATCCTATAAAATTTTCAGGAGGATAACTATGAATTTAGCCAAAAAATGGGGTCTTATGTTTATTCTTGTTTTATTTTTTATCTCAACGGTTACCGGCGCTCAGGCCAACGACGAAAAAATTGGTTTTTTTCAATACAAAACTGATGATGGCGAGACCGTTAATCTTTTTGTGGGAGAGAAAAATCTAAAATTCGAAATAGGTGCAGGAACAGATAAGATCCTGTTTTTATACCACGCTGACACCTCTCCGGCTACCCTGTATATGGTCCAGCCGGCAGTAAATATGGCGTTCAAACTCACCCATCCGGAGTTAAGACGGGTTGCGGCTCAACTTAACAGTCGCTACAAAAATATGGAAGAAAATATGAAAAGAATGATGCGGGATATTCCACCGGGAGAAAGGGAGGGTTTCCGGCGAACTATGCCTGATTTTTCCCGAATAACCATTGATACCCCCCCGCAGGTGAAATTCATCAAAAAAGAAGAAACTGAATGGAAACAACTGTCCGCGCGGAAGGGATATTTTGAAGTAAATAACGAAAAACGAGGGACAGCTATTCTACTCGATACACCCCCGCTGGAGGTTTCTACCCAACAAAAAGAAACAGTGTCCGGGTTTCAAAAGATTCTTAACGGCTGGGTCCAAATTCTTCGCCGCCAGGCGGCCGCGGGAAACAACCCTTACAATGAAACCCGCAATTTACTGGGTGATTATCACCTGAGACTGGCCGAGCTTGAAGAAGACGGCAGCAAAATCGAACTCACCGGCTGGCAGACAAAAGAAAAGAAAAGCGGTATTTTTGAGCTGCCTGCGGACATTAATGTTCAGGCGGTAGAAACTGCTTTGCTCGGCCCTAAACTTAACTACTGACCGCAAAGAAAATCTCAAAATAATGAGGCTTCCTCAAGGTTATAATCAGAGGATTTCTCCCATCTCAAACTTTTTTAACTTGATTGCAGAAAAGAGTGAACAATAGAATGAAAGAAAATGAAATTGTGCTTGAATTTGAAGGAGTAACAAAAAAATACGGGGATTTAACCGCCGTTGATGACCTGAACCTTGTTCTGAGACGGGGGGATTTCCTCGGTCTGCTGGGCCCAAACGGTGCCGGAAAAACCACAACTATCCACCTGGCCAGCGGACTGGCCAAACTCCAGCAGGGCCATATACGGGTTATGGGCGAAGATGTCGTGAAAGATTATACAAAAGCTCGAAGGAAAATCGGACTGGCTCCACAGGAACCTAATTTTGACCGTTTTTTCCCGGTCCTGGACTGTCTTATCTACCAGGGTGGGTATTTCGGCATCCCGGCAAAAAAATGCCGCAAACGGGCACTGGAACTGCTTGAACTTTTTGAACTGGCGGATAAAAAGGATGCAAAACCTCCCCAGCTTTCTGGCGGGCAAAAAAGACGCCTGCTTCTCGCCAAAGCCCTTATCCACGATCCGGAAGTCTTAATCCTGGATGAACCCACAGCCGGACTTGACGTTGAACTCAGGCACAAACTGTGGAATTATCTGCGCGAATTTAAAGATCGGGGAAAAACTATTCTACTTACCACCCATTACATAGAAGAGGTGGAAGCACTTGCCGACCGGGTTGCCATACTTAACCACGGTAAACTAATACTTGAGGATTCTATCGATAGTGTGATGGATAAATACGGCCGTTATAAATGGGTATTCGAAGTCGATCAGATGCCTTCTTTCCTGAAAGAAAAACTGGAAAATAAATATAGCTTTCTGGACGTTGGAAAAAGTTCGATCCAGGCAAACGGCCGGCAGTTAAATTCGGAAATTATGGATGTTATTAAACTTCTGCTGGAAGAGGAAATAAATATAGAAAAAATGCATGTAGACGAAACTCCTCTCGAGGAAATTTTTCTTAGAAAGGTGGGCCGTTAAAATGATGACTGATTTCTTCACCCTTGTCAGACGCGAACTGCGCAGGTTTTTATCCCTGCCCAATCAGACCATTTTCCCACCAGTTTTAACCGCAGTCCTATATATATTAATATTCGGTTACTCAATCGGTTCCCAGATAGATATGATCCAGGGCTACCCCTACATAGTTTTCATACTGCCGGGACTTATTATGATGGGCGTAATAAACGCCGGCTATTCAAATTCAACCACAACCCTGTTTGTAGCCCGCTATGAGTATTTTATCCAGGATCTTCTGGTATCGCCCTTATCTTACTTAAAAATAGTGGGAGCCTACATTATAGGAGCAGTGACCCGGGGCACAATCGTTGGATTTCTTACGCTAATAGTAGGAATGCTGCTGGTGGACCTGCCCCTTTACTCACCTTTTTTGATGCTGGTATTTGTACTGCTTACTGCAGCCACCTTTGGTTCTTTTGGCCTGCTGGTCGCCCTCTGGGCGGAAAGATGGGATAACATCGCCGTATTCTTAAACTATCTGATAACCCCGATGATCTTTCTGGGCGGAGTTTTCTACAGTATCGAAAATCTCCCCCCGCTGTGGCAAAAAGTAAGCCTATTCAACCCACTGTTCTACATGGTGGACGGCTACCGCTACAGCATGCTGGGAGTGTCCGACGTCTCCCCTTTATTTTCCCTGGCCATACTGACCGGCCTGTTCATAACCCTGGCCTCACTGGTTGTATATCTATTTAAGATAGGCTGGAAACTGCGGGACTGAAATTTTTTTACCACTTAAACCGGGAAATCACCGGACTGATCTAATTTTCTGCGCATCCATGATTTTATCTGTTCCCGCAGCCAGCGGCGACTGGCTGGAATCAGGCAGAAAAAACCAAAAGCGTCGGTAAGCAGTCCGGGAGTCAGCAAAACCAGTCCTCCGGCAAAAACAAGTGCTCCCTCCAGCAGGGTGTCGCCGGGCAGGCGGCCCGCACGCATATCCCTTATTAACTGAACCCAGACGCGCAGTCCCTGGTATTTAGCAAGTGCCGCACCGAGAGCCGCGGTTAGCAAAACAAGCACAATTGTATTTATTACTCCTATGAACTGTCCCACTTTTAAGAGAATGGCAAGTTCCAACAGTGGAACTGTGAAAAACAGTATAAAAAGCTTCCAGAGCATTTTTTAACCTCTCCCCTGTAAAACACTGCGAGCAACTATGGCGAAAGGTGAGTTGACCGGGTTCATTTCCGGGTGGTAAACCGGCTCAAGCTGGGAG
>CAYTSZ010000131.1:0-6318 GCA_964440635.1 uncultured bacterium | reverse complement strand
CACAGGATGTGTGCCAATGGCTGTATACCTCGCAGACAGCAGGAAGCTGTCGAGAATGAGAAAACAAGATGTGATACATCCTCATGCTCAGAATCGCTCAATTTAGGTGGGATAAAGGCGGAAAATATCGTGACACGTTACAGTGGGATTAGAAACTGGTTGGGTAATGAGACTGAAGATAGTTTTTTATTGAAAAAATAAGATCATCTAAAAGACTGGTTTTTACCCACCTGCGGGACGCTTGATTATCCTGGATCAGTTCGCCTACATCTTTCATGATGATTTCAGGATTTATGGCACTGACCAGCGGAAGAATTTTTTTCTCCAAATAATTTTCAAGCGATTGACCGGTACGTCGCTTAACAATATTTTCGTTTATTTCCCAACCTTGCTCAAACATAAAAGCCACGTCAAAAAGATCTCTGCCGGCCAGTTCGGCTCGGTCCGTAAGACAGACGAGTTTATGGGCAAACTGGTCCTCTCTGACCATCACCAGCAGGGCCAGGTTCAACCATTCGCGCGGCTTATAAGTTGAACCAAAATCCCGACAGTTAATTTCTACTTTGATGTTTCGCTGGCGATCTTCATAGGAAATAACGTTTAAAATTGTGTCCCTTTTGAGCTTTTCGTCACGAAGTTCTCCATAATCTTTCAGAATTTTTTTCAAGATAGTATCAACTTTTTTTCGCTCGTTGTCAGTGCAATCACTGGCAATTAAATCAAAATCGAGATCGGTTGAAAACCGAGGTAGATTTTCAAGCAAAAACAATGATGTGCCACCTTTAAACCCCAAACGGTTTTTCAACCCGGGATGGGTTACAATCTCTTTAAGAATCCGGCTGAGAACTGAGCGATGTCCTGGAATATCGGTCAGCATATTTTCTCACATCCTTCTGGAGGCGCTGGTTTTCAAAACGGGAAGCTATGGCCCGGGCTTGCTGCCAGTCAATTGGATCCGGGTTGCCCAGATCTCTCGGACCATCAAGATAAATTAGATCAACCAGGGCACGTTCCGGCGATGCCATGCAGACAACAGGCGGTTCTGAGCGAACCTGAACACCACAGGGGTCATACAAAATTGTATCCTTTATTTTTCTAAACCGGAATTTATAACCCGAACATTCCACCGTACGGGTCAAATAGGAAACTACAGTAATTTGTTCACGGTATTGAAAAATAACTCCTGCTCGTGTCAGAACCGTTTCAAGACTTATGTAGGATGGGGTAAAGATTCTCCCGGCCAGCTCCAGCGGTTTAAACTCACTATCAGTCGCATAAATTCCCTGACGCAGGCGGATAAGTTTATCTTCCGAAGTATAATAAGACAGTGCCGTCCGGAGCCGGTTTGAGTTTTTTTCATCCCAGATAAGACTGATTTCCCCAATTGTAAAAACCGACTGGGGACGACTGTATAGTTTCAACAATCTATCGGCCATTTAAATCATCCGCAAACTGATAATATGAATTTTTCTAATTTTCAGTTTAAATATATCAGAATAGCTGGAAATTGTCAAATTCCGGGACGGAGGTTGAAAGTTGCAAGTCGGCAACAACCCAGGGCAATTGGCTCGGTAGAGTAGCGCGAAAATTAACTTCAAATTCAACATCACATCCTATTTTTACCACAAGGGTCACAGAGAAACGTCAAAAACATTAGAAGGATAACTTCAAAACAAAACCTTACATTGATTGACGGGTATAATTCAAAATCAAAATGGATTCCGGGGTCAAGCCCCGGAATGACGGCTTAAAACAGGTTGTCACTGTCAGCCAGCACTCCATCGGGGAGTTGCTGAAAAGTCACAGGGTTCCCACTGGTTGCTCCCGATTTAGTGCGGGATGACCCGGCAATCCATGTTGAAGTTGATGTTGATTATAATAAACACTAGTAATTCAAAATCAAAATGGATTCCGGGGTCATGCCCCGGAATGACGACCTAAAACAGGTTGTCACTGTCACCCAGCACTCCATCGGGGAGTTGCTGAAAAGTCACAGGGTTCCCACTGGTTGCTCCCGATTTAGTGCCAAGCGGCCCAGGCGGCAATGACGGAGTCGCCGGAATCATATTATTGCAGTGAGTTTATGCGATCATCTCTATCGTATTGCCTTGCTTTCTTTTAGTTTTTTATCCGGATTTCTTTTACCACCTGGTTGCCAAAATAGCTGTTTATTTTTTTCTTCAGGTCATGTTTTATCAGGCTGGCCTGGTGGCTCCAGCCGGGATCGGAAGCTACCAGGACAAGTCTTTTTTGTTCGAATTTAACTATTTTTAGATGCTCGGCAAAAGTTTTTCCGGCTATCTCTTCCCAGTCCTGTTTAAGTCGGGACTTCTGAAGGTTTTTTTCAAACCCTTTTTCCTTGATGAATTTTTTGAGCAGATCAGAAAGAGGTTCCAATTTTATTGCTCCTCGATAGTAATTATATTTTTATTTTTCAGACAATCGATTCCCCGCGGATGTTCGGTTCCCGTAAAAATCAACTGGAATTCCGCCTCCAGTCCTCCTGCAACGCTGTTTAAACGGCTGCTGTCGTCAAGTTCGCTCAGAAGGTCGTCAAACAGCAGAACCGGTTTTTCTCCCTTTATTTCCATTATACAGCGCGCCTCAGCTATTTTTAAAGCAATAAGCAGCATCTTTAGCTCACCCCGGGAGACATATTTATGCAAGGAATGTCCGTTTGCCCGTTTTATTCGCCAGTCATCGCGCTGGGGGCCGATTGTCGTGTAACCACGGCGAAGAGCGTTTTTTCTTTCCTTTTCAAAAGCTTCTCGGATGGCGGCGGGTTGATAATCATCTGCCGGAATTCCGGGTCGATAATCCAGCTCTATTTCACCCAGCCTTCGGCGGCTTATTCTTATAAGTTCTTTTTCTACAATTGGTTTAAGGCGGGTCAGGATTCGAGAACGATATTCAAAGATACGAGCTGAATTTTGTGCCATTCGGCTCTCATACTCGGCCAGGAGCTGGGGATCAGCATTATTTCGTTTTAAAAGTGCATTTCTCTGGGCAAGTGATTTCTTATATTTCTGCAGTGAACTCAGATAATCCGGATATAACTGACTGAGCAACTGATTTAAAAACTGCCGGCGGTTTGAAGGGGAGCCGCTGATAATTTCAACCTGGGTCGGGGTAAAAAGCACGGTGGGGAAAAGACCGTGAAGTTCTGAAAGGCGGGGAATAAGTTCAGAATCCACTTTAACCCGGCAGTTTTTCTGGCTGCTGTTGTAGCTTACTGCTATTTCCTCGGGAAGCTTTGGGATTTCAGAAATAAATTCGGCCCGGACGGTAAAACTTTCTGTCCCCCACTGAACAAGCTCACTGCTGCGATGAGTCTGAAAACTGCGGCCTGTGGAAAGATAACGGATTGCCTCCAGCAGAGATGTTTTTCCGCCACCGTTGGGTCCTTTTAAATAGGCAACTTCCTGTGGAAACGAAAGTTCTTTATAGGTCCAGCAGCGAAACTGGGAGACCTGCAGCCTGGTTATCAGCAAGAGCGGTCTGTTTTATCCAAGTCGCAGGGGCATTATGATGTAAAGATAGTTGTTATCATCCAGCGGCCGGAAAGTTCCCGGGCTGTCGGGCGAAATAAGATCAAAATACACCTTTTCATCATCGATATGATCAAGCACCGCGGCCAGGTAATCACCGTTGAAGGCAATAGTATTTTCGTCGCCTTTGTAGTCAACTTCAAGTTCCTCTTCACCGGCTCCGGTCTCGGAGTCTTCGGCTTTTATGATTAACTTGTTGTCTTCAATGGTAACCAGCAAGCGCCGGGTTTTTTCATCGGCCATCAGAGCAACCCTGCGAACGGCATTGTAAAGACGTTTGCGGTCGATCTCAATGCGGTATTCATAATCCTCGGGAATAACCTGCCGATAATTTGGAAAATCATCGTCAATAAGGCGACTTATGAGCCGGGTATTGTCCAGCTTGAATTCCACCATATTGTTCCCGGCGTTAATTTCAATCTTTTCTTCATCAGAAAGTATTTTCACAAGTTCTCTAATAGCCTTGACCGGAACAAGCAATGACTGTTGGGAACCTTCATACTGCTCATCCTGGAGTTTTGTACTGTGCAGGGCAAGTCTGTGGGCGTCGGTGGAAACAACAGTAAGATCCTCACGGTTTATATCAAAATAGACACCACACAGATAACTGCGGGTTGAATCCACAGCGGCTGCAAACTGGGTATTTTTCAGCATGTGGGAAAGTTCCTGCGCGTCCAGCTTTAAATTAAAACCTTTGTCCACCTCCGGAAAGGAGGGAAATTCATCCTTGGGCAAAACCGGGAGTTGAAAATGGGAATTTGTTTCTGTAACTTCTATATACAACCGTTCATCTTTTATTTCAATTTCGACATTTGTATCGGCAGAGGGAAGTTCGCCGATAAGATTTTGAAGTTTTCTCGCCGGAACAGTGCAGCTTCCGGCTTCTTCTACCTGAACTTTTGCATCGGTCTGAATGGTTATTTCCAGATCGGTAGCAATAAGTTCAAGTGAGTTATCGGTTGTTTTCAAAAGAATATTTTCCAGTATTGGTAAAGAGCTTTTGGTGGTGACTGCACCACTAATTTTTTGAAGGGCTGCCTGAAGATCCTGTTTTTTTGCTATAAACTTCATTTTAAAATGACCCCCTGTACTACTAACAACTGAATTTTTTATATATAACAGCAGTAGTAGTAGAGCTGTGGATTAGGTTAATAAATCAGTTAAGTTACGTTTAATCAGTGTATTATACCGTTAATAAAAATCGGGACAGAATGTTTGTAACTTCCCGTAATGTTAATAAGTCCGCAAAACTCGGACACATACAAATATTGTCAACATTTATCCCCTTTCTGTCAACGGGGTTATCACCTCCTATCAACGGCTGTTTTTCGATCAAACTTTAGAAAACAGCGACAATGTTAATAAATAGTGATCAAATGTGGACAAAAATATCAAGCTGATTACCAGGGTATATTTTACTATTTTTTTCGCTAAATCGATAGATTTTTGACACAAAGAAGTAAACATCGAAGAGGCGATCCCGCGAGGATGAGAGCAGGAGAAAAGGGGAACTGCAAAAATCAACATCAAAGTCAAAGGCTGTTTTAACACAGAGGGCACAGAGGAAAATCAAAAACAGTAGAGAAGATAAGTTCAGCGGTAGATACGTAGTAGTTTTTTTGGGGTTTTAACTCAGAACTTATAACTCGGAACGGGGTTTCCTACCCAATCACGTAATAACGATTGAGTCCACCACTCCATCACTTCTTAACTTACGACTGTAGTTCCTCAACTTTCAACCTTCGTTTCAAAATCACAAAATTCCTGAATGTAAAACGCCGATATAAGTTGTTTTTTTGATAATAGCAAACCGATTGTGTTATAGTTTTATTTAGCCTGGGATATGCACAAAAAAATACAAATGAGCATATTCCGTCTTAAAGACATCCAACACTCAAGCGGGGGGCATCAGAAGGAACTGGAATTTTGTCCAGTAGATCTCCGATTGAGTGCTGGACATAAAACAGCCATTGACAGCGAGGTTAACCCAGTTGTGAAACTGACAGAATTATTACCATATAAACACTCTGTCAATATAGGTGGTTTATTAGAAATTGATATATTTGGCAATTTAACTTTGACGGCTGCCTCGCAGAGGCGTTTAATACAAAAAAATTAAATTTCCATGCATTATGCGGGCTAGTTTCGAAATAAAAAAAGTTGACATTTGTAGTGGGAGGCACTACACTTGGATAGACAACAAAATATTCGTTCATTTACCGATCAGCGGACAAGCGACATTTTTGTGGGCAAAAACAGAAAAAAAGCACGAAATAATTTACCGGTCAATTTGCATAAAAAAGCTCGGCGAATTATGGCGGCCCTGGATAAAGTTAGTGGACTTAACGGTTTAAAACAGTATGAACTCAAGAGTCTGGTTGGTAACCGTTCGGATCAGTTTTCGCTGCGAATTAACCGCCAGTATAGAGTTTGTTTTGCCTGGAAAGATGGGGAAGCACATTTTGTGCAAATTTTGGATTATCACTGAGGTGTAAAGGATGAGAAAAGAGATTCCTGAAGAACGTCGTGCTTCGAATCGGCCGTTCAAGCGTGAAGTGGTGGTTGAAAGACAGCCCGCCCATCAGCGCGAGCCGGTTCACCCTGGTGAAATTTTGGCAGATTATATGGTAGCCGACGGTTGGAACCAAACCACGCTTTCGGAGACGATGGGGGTTTCAAGAGATTGTATTAACAAAATAGTCAATGGCAAGCGCGGCATTTCACATGAAAATGCGATTAGACTTTCTATTGTTTTTAATAACACCAAACC